>NZ_JBIWNZ010000001.1:722577-749213 GCF_044767505.1 Kitasatospora sp. NPDC101235 | reverse complement strand
TCGAAGGTGCGCTGCTGGTAGCCGGCCGCGGCGTCCACGTTGGAGTAGGTCTTCAGCGTGGTGCCGTTCACCGACACGGTCAGCTTGTCGTACGCAGTGCTGCCCGACTCAGCGGTGTCGATGTGCAGCCAGAAGCTCAGCGTCGCCTTGCAGCCCGACGGGATGCTCACCGTCTGCGACAGCGAGTCGGTGTGCGAGGAGCCGTAGCCGTCCAGCCACGCCTTCCACGAACCGCTGCGGGCCGGCTGCGAGGTGCTGCTGTTCACCACGCCGCTGGACGCCGTCCACGGGGTGGCGGCGCCGGTCTCGAAGCCCTCGTTGCCCAGCAGCTGCGCCGGGGTGCAGCTGCCGCCACCGGCGGAGACGGTCCAGGTGAAGGCGGTGGAGGCCGACTTGCCCGCGGCGTCGGTCACCGTGACGGTCACGTTGGAGCTGCCCGCGGTGGAGGCGGTGCCGGCGATGACACCGGTGGAGGAGTTGATCGACAGCCCGGTGGGCAGGCCGGTCGCGGCGTAGGACAGCGGGGCGGTGCCGCCGGAGGCGTTGATCTGGAGGTTCACCGCGCCGCCGACGGCGGTGGACTGGTTGCCCGGGTTGGTGACCGAGACGGCGCCGCTGCCGGCCGGCTTGGTGAGCAGGCAGCCGGACACGTTGAGGTCGATGACCCGGCTGGAGTTCAGGCAGGTGGTGAACCAGTACGTCTCCTCGCCGTAGCTCTGGCCCTTGTAGGCCTTGGTGGTGCCGTCGGCGGCCACCTCGCACGGGTTGTTGAGGGTGCACATGGCGCCGTCGTCGTTGCCGGTGTTGTTGATGCCGATGATCCGCCCGCTGGCGGAGTCGACGATCGGCGAGCCGGAGGTGCCGTGCGTGGTGTTGCAGCCGGAGCTGTAGCGCAGCGAGTCGTGCCAGGTCCACGCGTCCTCACGCAGGGTCGGCACGAAGCCGTTGACGGAGCAGTTCCAGACCTGCTTCCAGTACGACGAGGGTATGTACATCGACGCACCGTCGGCCGGGTGCGAGTCGTTGATGGTCAGCGCGGTGACGCCGTACTTGGAGCTGATCGACCCGTAGGTGTCGGTGAGTTGGTAGAGCGCGACGTCGGTGCCGGTCATGGTCGCGTAGAGCACCTTGTCGGCCTGGACGGAGCCCAGGCTGCTGCCCGCGCCGTCGAGCAGGGTGCCGCTGCGGCTGGCGCTCGCGTTCTGGATGACCTGGCCGGCCGGGGGCATGGTCGGCAGGCAGTGCCCGTTGGTGAGCATCATCGCCCGGTCGCCGGCCACCGAGGTGGGGTAACGGACCAGCGAGGCCGAGCAGTTGCTCAGGGCGATGGTGGCGGTCAGGTCGGCCGCCTGGACGGCGTGCGCGGGGGCGGCGCCGAAGGCCAGGCCACCCGCGACGACGGCACTCGTACCGGCCACCGCGACAAGTCTCTTGAACATGGCTCTCCTTGTGGGGGATCGCGGGGTGTACGACTGGTCGCCGACGCCCACGCCGCACGAAAGTGCCATGGCCACTTCAAGAGGTCAACCATTGCGACCGAACTCGCCACTGCCGGGCACGGGTCGTGCCACCCGAGGGCAACGACCCGTCCCGGTATGCCCGTTACGGGCCACGGCTACGGCTACGGCTACGGCTGCGGGAAGGCGTTCGGGTCCACGTCGACGGTCTTGGCGTTGCCGTCGACCACCGGCTGGATGGTGATCTCCCAGGAGGTCACGGTCCGGCCGGTCTCGAACGAGAAGGTGTCCTCGAACTTGGTGAAGTGGCAGTCCCGGGTGAAGCCCTTGGCGTCGGAGTCCCAGTCCGCGCCGTCGGAGACGTAGACCTCGTACGTGCCGTCCTCCACGCCCTTGACGTCGGCGTGCTGCCCCTTGCCGACGAAGACCGAGTGCACCGCCTTGCCGTTCAGCGCGAGCGACACCACGGCGTCCGTCTTGCCGCCGTTCTCGACCTTGAACGCGCCCTCGCCGCGCAGCTTCCCCTTGCGGACCATGGTGCCGTTGTCCAGCGAGCGGGACTGCTGCTGGGGCAGCGGCGGCACGGCGAAGGTGGTCGGATATCCGGCCGTGGTCATCTTGGTGAGGGCCGCCGACACCGCCGCCAGCCCCTGGGAGGTGCCCAGTTCGGCCTCGGCCGAGCTCAGGGCACAGACGTCGTGGAACTTGATGTCGCTGCGGACCTTGCCCGCATCGGTGGCGAGAGAGGTCATCGCCTCCACCAGCTCGCTCTGCTCCGTCGAGACCGCCGGCGGCTTGTCCGCCTTGCTCAGGGTCTTGGCGGCGCCCTGCGCGCTGGTGACGACGCCGCCGAGCACGGTGTCGAGGTCGCTCAGGCTCTTGGCGCCGGCCACCTGGGCGAGCGCGGTGGTGACCGGGTCGACGCTCGCGCTGAGCACCGGGCCGTACGGCGCCGGGGTCGGGGTCGGCTTCGCGGAGACCCCCGGACCCGCCGACCCCGCCGCGGACGAACCACCGGTCGAACCGCCTCCCCCGCCACCGGAACAGGCCGCCAGCACCAGCGCCGTGCCGACGGCCAGGCCGGCCTTCCCCACGAACCGCTCGGACCCCACGAACCTCATGACCCACCCTCGGTAGCCTGACCGCGCGCACACCGCGCACTCGCGCGGCGACACATGGTCCCGGGCACGAACGACCCCGTCAACCCGATACCCGGCGGCCACCTCCGAGGGGCCGCCCCGGGCCGTCTCCGGAGGTCAACTACGATCGGGCTCGTGCTCAGTCTCACCGGACTTCCCCTCCAGATCATCACCTCGGTCCTCGCCATCGCCGTCTTCGCCGCCACCATGTGGCTCTGGCCGCGGTTCGGCGGGAAGGGCTGGAAGTCCTGGCTGGGCCGGATCGGCGCCTTCCTGGCCACCCAGGTGTCGGTGCTCGCCGCGATGGGCCTGATCGCCAACAGCTACTTCGGCTTCTACAGCTCCTGGACCGACCTGCTCGGCACCAGCGGCGGGCTCGGCACCGTGGTCGACCACGCGCCGAACGCCTCCGGGGTGTCCGTCACCGGTGAGCAGAGGTTCTACTCCTCCCAGGGCTCGGACCCGGAGCGCTCCGGCCTGATCCAGAAGGTCGACGTCAAAGGAGCCGGCAGCGGGCTGACCACCGAGGCGTACGTCTACCTGCCGCCGCAGTACTTCCAGCCGGACTTCGCCAAGCAGCGCTTCCCGATGGCCCTGGTGCTCACCGGCTACCCGGGCACCCCGGAGAAGCTGATCTCGCTGATGCAGTACCCGGCGTCCACGCTCGCCGCGATCGAGCAGAAGAAGCTGCCGCCGACCGTCCTGGTGATGACCCGCCCCACCCTGGTCGGCGACCGGGACACCGAGTGCGTGGACGTGCCGAACGGCCCCCAGGTGGAGACCTTCTTCACCACCGACCTGCCCAAGGCCCTCGCCACCACCTACCGGATCGGCACCGACCCGGCCAACCGGGCGGTGATCGGCAACTCCACCGGCGGCTACTGCGCGCTCAAGTTCGCGCTGCGCAAGCCCGACTCCTACCGCGCGGCGGTCGCGCTCTCCGGCTACTACAGCGCGGCCCACGACCCGACCACCGGCGACCTGTTCGGCGGCAGCGCCCAGCTGAAGCAGGAGAACGACCTGCTGTGGCGGCTGAAGAACCAGCCGCCGGCCCCGGTCTCGCTGCTGCTGACCACCGCCAACGACGAGAACAACTACGACGAGACCAAGGACATGGTCGCCGCCTTCAAGGCCCCCACCAAGATGTCCACCATCACCCTGGACACCGCCGGCCACAACTTCCACACCTGGACCCGGGAGATCCCCCCGGCGCTGGAGTGGCTGGGCAAGCACATAGCCATGCCGCCATCGGCCTGACACCCGACAGATCACACCCGCCTCACAGCCCCGTCTCACGGTTCTCTCAGCCACGCCACCCACCGTGTGGCGCATGACCACGAGCAGTTACTCCCCTCCGGCCGGCGAACCGTGGCCCGAGGCCGCGAACCACCCGCCGCCGGAGGTGCCGGGACCGGACCCGGTCCGGCCGGACCCGGCACCGCTCTTCCCCGAGCAGCCCCTGCCGCCCGTCAGCCGCAAGGGCCCGGCCTCCTGGTCCGGCCGGCTGCGCACCCTCCCCGCCCGCGCCTGGCGCGGGCGCGCGGACGACCCGGCCTGGGTGCGCCCGGCCCTGCTGGCGCTGCTGGCCGCGACCGCCGTCCTCTACCTGTGGGGCCTGAGCGCCTCCGGTTGGGCCAACTCCTTCTACTCGGCCGCCGTGCAGGCCGGCTCCCAGAGCTGGAAGGCCTTCTTCTTCGGCTCCTCGGACGCCGCGAACTTCATCACCGTCGACAAGCCCCCGGCCGCACTGTGGCCGATGGCACTCTCGGCGCGGATCTTCGGCCTCTCCTCCTGGTCGGTGCTGGCCCCGCAGGCACTGATGGGCGCGGCCACCGTCGGCGTGCTGTACGCGACGGTGCGCCGCCGCTTCTCCCCGCTCGGCGGCCTGCTGGCGGGCGCCGCGCTGGCGCTCACCCCCGTCGCGGCGCTGATGTTCCGCTTCAACAACCCGGACGCGCTGCTGGTGCTGCTGCTGACGCTGGCCGCGTACGGGCTGGTGCGGGCGGTCGAGGCGGCGGGCACCCGGTGGCTGCTGTTCACCGGGGTGATGTTCGGCCTCGCCTTCCTCACCAAGACCCTGGCGGCCTTCCTGATCCTGCCCGCCTTCGCGGTGATCTACCTGGTCGTGGCACCCACCGGGTTCTGGCGGCGGGTACGGCAGACCCTGCTCGCGGGCGTGGCGCTGCTGGCCTCGGGCGGCTGGTGGGTGGCGATCGTCGAGCTGATGCCGGCCTCGGCCCGCCCGTACATCGGCGGCTCGCAGGACAACAGCTTCCTCTCGCTCACCTTCGGCTACAACGGCCTCGGCCGGGTGGACGGCAACGAGCGCGGCAGCGTGGGCGGCGGCGGCCGGATGCCGGCCGGGCTCGACCTGCCGGGCGGCGGCGCGGTGCCCGGCGGCGGCCGTGGCTGGGGCCAGACCGGTCTGACCCGGATGTTCGGCACCGACGTCGGCGGGCAGATCGCCTGGCTGCTGCCGGCCGCGCTGATCCTGCTGGTGGCCGGCCTCTGGGCGACCCGCCGCTACGCCCGCACCGACACCGCCCGTGCGGCCTTCCTGGTCTGGGGCGGCTGGCTGCTCTCCACCGCGCTGATCTTCAGCTTCATGTCCGGGATCTTCCACCAGTACTACACGGTGGCGCTGGCCCCGGCCGTCGCGGCGCTGGTCGGTATGGGTGTGGACGGGCTGTGGCGGGCCCGGCACCGGCTGCCCTGGGCACTGGTGCTGGCCGGGACGCTCGCGGTGACGGCCGTCTGGGCGTTCGTGCTGCTCGGCCGCAGCTCGGGCTTCCTGCCGTGGCTGCGCTGGGCGGTGCTGGTCGGCGGGCTGGTGGCGGCGGCCGCGCTGGTCGCCGGGCAGTTCGCCGGCCGGGCCTCCGGGCGGACCGGCGCGCGGATCGCCTCGGTGGCGGGCCTGGTGGGCCTGGCGGCGGCGCTCGGCGGCCCGGCGGCGTACGCGGTGGACACCGTGAACTCCCCGCACACCGGCTCGATCGTGACCGCCGGGCCGGGCGTGCAGGGCGCGTTCGGGCCGGGCGGCATGGGGCGCAAGGGCGGCAACGGCGCCAAGGGCTTCCCGGGCGGCGGCAACGGGCGCTGGTTCGGCCAGGGCGGCCAGGGTGGCCAGGGTGGCCAGGGCAGTCAGGGCGGTCAGGGCGGTCAGGGCGGTCAGCAGGGCTTCCCGGGCGGCCAGGCACCGCGCGGGCAGAACGGCGGGGGCTTCTCCGGCGGGTTCGCCTTCCCGGGCGGCGGCACCGGCACCGGCACCGACCACACCAACGGCCGCCACGAGCGCGGCGACGGCAACAACGCCGGCACCGGTACCGGCACCAACGGCATGCCCGGTACGCAGGCCCCCGAGGGCATGCCCCCCGGCGGCATGGGCGGCCTGCTCGACGGCCCCAAGGTGAGCGACGAGGCCGCCGCCATGCTCAAGGAGAACGCCGACCACTACACCTGGGCGGCCGCCGCGATCGGTTCGCAGAGTGCCGCCGGCTACCAACTCGCCACCGGCGAACCGGTGATGGCTCTCGGCGGGTTCAACGGCACCGACCCCTCGCTGACCCTGGCCGGCTTCCGGAAGTACGTCCAGGAGGGCAAGGTGCACTGGTTCATCGGCGGTGGCTCCCACCGGGGCTTCGGCGGCGCCGGCGGCGACGAGGGCGGGCAGCAGAACGAGTCCGCCCAGATCGAGTCCTGGGTGACCACCCACTTCACCGCGAAGACGGTCGGCTCGACCACCTTCTACGACCTGACGGCCCCCACCTCCTGACGGTGGGTCCGCGACCCCGAAGGGGGCGTGCCGCGTTCGCGCGGCGCGCCCCCTTCGCGGTGCCCGGCCCGCTCAGTCGGACGGGCAGTGCGTCCCGGCCGCCGGCAGCCGGCCGTCCACCAGGTAGGCGGTCACCGCGTCCCGGACGCAGCCGCTCTTGTCGTACCCGGTGTGCCCGTCGCCGTCCCGGGTGAGCAGCACCCCGTGTTCCAGCCCGGCGGCAAGCCGCTGCGCCCAGACGTACGGGGTGACCGGGTCCTTGGTGGAGCCGATCACCAGGACCGGAGCGCTGCCCGGTGCCCGGACCGGTTGCGGCGGCTCGGGCGAACGGAACGGCCAGGCGCGGCAGTCCGGGTCGAGCAGGGTGCCCACCGGGTCGTGTCCGCTGGTCAGCGGGGCGCGGGCGGCGAGTTCGGCGAGGGCCGGGCGCAGTTCCGCCTCGGTGGGCGGCGGCGGTCCGTCCGCGCAGGAGATGGCGGCGTAGGCGTCGGCCGGTGTCCGGTAGTGGCCGTCCTCGCCGCGGCCGTCGGCGCCGTCGGCGAGGGCGAGCAGGCCCTCGGCCTCGCTCCGGGTGACGGCCGGTTCGAGGGCCTCGCGCAGTCGGGGCCAGGAGCGGTGGCCGTCGGCGAGCACGTCCAGGGCGGCGTCCCAGCCGAGCGCGGCGGTGAGCGTGCGGCCGTCGGCAGCGCGCAGCGGGCGCTCGCGCAGTCCGTCGAGGAAGCCGGCGAGGCGCTGCGGGGCGGCGGCCGGGTCTGCGCCGAGCGGGCAGGCCGGCCCGTCCTCGGTGGCGCAGGCGGCGGCGAAGGCCCGGAGCCCGGCCTCGGCTGCGACGGCCTGCTCGATGCCGAGCCGCGTCGCGGGGACGCTGTGGTCGACGGCTCCGTCGAGGACGAGCCGACCGGTGCGTTCGGGGAACTCCTCGGCGTAGCGGGCGCCGAGGTGGGTGCCGTAGGAGAAGCCGAGGAAGTCCAGCCTGCGTTCGCCGAGGGCGCCGCGCAGCACGTCGAGGTCGCGGGCGGTGTCGCGGGTGCCGAGGTGCGGGAGCAGGTCGGCGTGCCGGGCGCGGCAGGCCTCGGCGAGGGTCCGGCCGTGGTCGTAGGCCGGGTCGTCGGTGGCGTCCCACTGGTCGCGGGTGCGGTCGTCCAGGCAGTGGACGGGGGTGGTGTCCCCGGCGCCGCGCGGGTCGAAGCCGACCAGGTCGTACCGGTCGTGCAGCGGCCCCTGGTAGCCCTTCCAGCCCCAACGGACCATGTCGACGCCGGAGTTGCCGGGGCCTCCGGGGTTGAGCAGCAGGGCGCCGATCCGCTGCTTCCGGTCGGCGGCGGGCACCATGGCGAGGGCGACGTCGACGGTGCGGCCGCCCGGGTCGGCGTAGTCCAGCGGGACCTTGAGGGTGGCGCACCGCACGACGGCCGCGTCCGGGTCGGCGTCGTCCTCGTCGGAGCAGCGCCGCCAGTCGATCCGCTGGTCGTAGAACGCGCGCAGGGCGGGGGCCGCGGTGGCGGCGACCCGCTCGTCCAGCGGCCGCCGGTCGGCCGGGCGGGCGGCGCCCGTGCAGCCGCTCGGCAGGGCGAGGGCGAGGGCGGCGGCGAGGGCGGGCAGGGCGCGCCCGGGCGACCGGGGGAGCCGGGAAGTCATCGGGGACACCGCCCACGAATACCATCCGGCCCGCGCCCGGGGCACATCGCACCCGCCCTCTGCCGCTGTGGATTAACGTTTCGTCAGCCGCCGCACTGCTGGAGCATGGTCTTCTTGTCGGCCTCGGTGACGGGCAGCTGGTACTTCAGCGAGACCTGGGCGAAGCGCACCGCGTAGGAGCAGCGGATCTCGGTGTTGGCGGGCAGCCAGGTGGCCGGGCCGGAATCGCCCTTGGAGGCGTTCTGCGAGCCGTCGGCGGGGATCAGGTTGAGCGGGTCGTTGGCGATCTGGACGCGCTTGGCCTTGTCCCACTTGCTGGCGCCCATCTGCCAGTCGTAGGAGAGCGGCATCACGTGGTCGATCTGGATCTTGGTGGCCTGCTGCTTGGTCCACTGGACGGTCTTGCCGGTGTACGGGTCGTAGATGGTCATCGCGGTGACCGTGCAGTCCGAGCCGTCCTTGTGCTCGACTGCCGTGCCGTCCCGGGCGAGCAGGTCGTTGCGGGTGTCGCACTTGTTGCCGCCGAACGGGACGCCCTCGACGCTGTCCGTCCAGGCCGGGCCGAACTCGTTGCGGTCGTAGCCGTCCTTGGTGCCGACGGCGGCGGTGGTGACCTTGGCGATGACGTCCCGGCCGGCCTTCTGCTCCTCGGGGGTGGTCAGCGGCGCCAGGCCGGGCTTGGTGCCGTCCGGGTTCTGGAGCGGGCTGGTGCCCGTGCCTGCGGCGGGGGCGGCGGTGCCGCCGTCGGCCTTGGGGCCGGTCGACTTGTGGTCGCGGCCGCCGATCAGCCAGCCGACCAGCGCGAGCGCGCATATCAGGAACACGGTGGCGGCGGACAGCGTGGTGCGGCGGGCGGGCACGGAGAACTCCCGAGGTCAGGGGCGGGTTGACGGCGAACCAGCAGATCAGCCACCCCAAGAGCAGGTCAAGCCGACGCCACGCGATGTCCAGGAGCATGTCGAAGCTCACACCCGTTCATGTCCTGCGCCCCGCCCCCGTTCCCGTCGTGCGGTCAGCCGCCGATGGCGGACATCGGGCGGTCGGGACGGACGAACTCCGCGCTGCCGATGGCGTGCCCGGGCCCCTTGCCCGCCAACGCCACCCGCCAGGCCGCCTCGATCGCCGCATCGTCGGCGCCCCCGCGCAGCAGCGCCCGCAGGTCCGACTCCTCGGTGGCGAACAGACAGGTGCGCAGCTGCCCGTCCGCCGTCAGCCGCACCCGGTCGCAGCCGCCGCAGAACGGCCGGGTGACGGAGGCGATCACGCCCACGACGGCATCCGTGCCGGCGATCCGCCACTCCTCCGCCGGGGCGTTGCCGTGCCGGCCGGCGGGGACGAGGTCGAACCGCTCCTCCAGCCGCGCCAGGATCTCGCAGGCGCTCACCATCGCGGAACGGTCCCACGCCCCTTGCGCGTCCAGCGGCATGGACTCGATGAACCGCATCCGGTAGCCGTGCGCCACGGCGAAGCCGGCCAGCTCCGCGATCTCGTCGTCGTTCACCCCGCGCACCGGCACCGCGTTCACCTTCACCGGCCCCAGCCCGGCCGTCTTCGCCGCCGCCAGCCCGGCGAACACGTCACCGATGCGGTCCCGCCTGGTGATCGCCGCGAAGCGCTCCGGGCGCAAGGTGTCGAGGCTGACGTTCACCCGCCCCAGCCCCGCCTCCCGCAGCCCGGCCGCCGTACGCGCCAAGCCGATCCCGTTCGTCGTCAGGGACACCTCGGCCCCCAGCGCCGCGATCCGCCCGACCAGCCCCACCAGCCCGCGCCGCAGCAGCGGCTCCCCGCCCGTCAGCCGCACCGACCGCACGCCCAGCCGCTCCACCGCGATCCGCACCAGCCGGACCACCTCGTCGTCGCCCAGCACCTCGGCACGCCCGAGCCACTCCAGCCCCTGCGCCGGCATGCAGTACGCGCAGCGCAGATTGCAGCGATCGGTCAACGAGACCCGCAGATCGGTGTGGACCCGGCCGAAGCGGTCCACCAGGGGGCGCGGTGCGGTGTTCATCGCCCCAGTACAGGCGGCCCGGGCCCGGCCCGGCCAGCGGCCGAACCGCCGGGGCGCGGCCGCCGCGTGCGGCTCGCGCTTGTGGCTTCCCACAATGCGCGCCCCGGCCCCGGCCGGGCAGGCTGGCCCCATGCAGAGTGTGCCGACACCCGCCGGACCGGCCCCGGTCGCCGCCCTGGTCCTCGCCGCCGGGGGCGGCCGACGCCTCGGCGGGCGGCCCAAGGCGCTGCTCCGGTACAGGGGCCGGCCGCTGGTGGAGCACGCGGTGGCGGTGGTCCGGGCCGGCGGCTGCACGGACGTCACGGTGGTGCTGGGCGCGGAGGCCGAGCGGGTGCGGGCCACCGCGCACCTGCCGGGCTGCCGGCTGGTCGGCAATCCGGACTGGGCGGGGGGCATGGGCTCCTCGCTGCGGGCCGGCCTGGCCGCGCTGCCGCCGCAGGCCTCGGCCGCGCTGGTGATGCTGGTGGACACCCCGGGCGTCACCCCGGCCGCGGTGGCCCGGCTGCTGGCCGCCCACCGGGCGGGCGCCGAACTGGCCGCGGCGGCCTACGGCGGGACGCGCGGGCACCCGGTGCTGATCGGCGCCCGGCACTTCGCCGAGGCGGCGGCGGGCGCCCGCGGCGACGCCGGGGCCCGCGCCCTGCTGGCGGCGCACGCGGCGGAGCTCGTCCTGGTCGAGTGCGCCGACGTCGCCGCCCCGGACGACCTCGACACCCCCGCCGACCTGGCCCGCTGGTCCGCCGGGTGAACGTCCCGGTCGGGCCTGCCGAGCATCCCCCTCGGGAAGGATTCCACCCCTACCCGGGTGGGCAGGATTCCCTGATCCGTCCCTGAGGATTGCCCCATTCCGCGTCCGGCGCCGGACATTTCGGGGGAGCATGGGATACGTCCCACCACCCGACACCGACGGACGGAGCCCGCGATGGCCGGACTGCCCGACGACTTCACCGGACACGACCCCACGCGGCCGGGGCCGGGCGGTGGCGCCCGGGCGATCCGCTGCCCCGCCTGCCGCCGCGAGCACCTCTACGAACCGCCCTCCCTCCCCTGTCCGTGCGGCGCCTCGCTCAAGGTGCCGCTGCTGCGCGGCGGCGTCCCGGTGCAGGTGCGCTTCCGGTCCTGGGAGGACTCCTGGCTGAGCATGCGCTGCCCGCACTGCGGCCGCTCCGACCAGTGGCCGCAGCCCGAGTTCACCTGCAACTGCGGCGCCACCGTCCGGCTGCCGGTGGACCGCACCACCCGGCTGGGCACCGGCACCGCCGCCCCGCTCGCCGCCCCCGGCCCGCAGGCCGCCCGCCCGTACCCGGGCCACCCGGTGAACGCGCCCGCCCCGGCCCCGCCCGCACCGCCCTCGGCCGGCCGCTCCCGTCCGTTCCGCCACCGCGCACCGTTCCGGCCGCACCCGGTGCGCACCTCGCAGGACGCGGTGTTCACCGCCGCCCGCTACCTGGAGTGGCTCGGCTTCGACGACCTGGAGCTGACCGAGGCCCAGGAGCGCGACGGGGTCACCCTGCTGGGCAGCCGGATGGTCGCCCAGGTGGACACCTGGACCGAGCCCGCCGACGTGAAGTCGGTCGAGTGCCTCTGGCTCCAGACCCTGCACGCCGAGGAGATGGCCGCCGCCATGTTCACCCTCGCGGGTTATTCGCACCAGGCCACCGTGCGCGGCGAACAGCTGCTGGTCGCCCTGTTCAGCCTGGACCTGGCGGGTGTGCCCCAGCCCGCGAACGGCGCCGCCGAGGCCCTGATGGAGACCGGCTGGACCTCCTGAGCCACCGGGTGGCCCGCCGGCCCGCCCCTCCCTCCCGCCCCTGGATCGGTTCTCCCGCGCCCCTCTAGATCATTTTGCCCGCAAAAGCAACAACCTTCGCTCGTGATCTGGTGCACAAGCTCACCCCCGTGTTGAATTGCCGCCACAGCGCGGGCCTTTCGCCCTGCCGTCGCCATGCGTGCGGGTCGTGACGGCAGGGCCCCAGGGGCGGGTCCGCGCCCTTGCCGGATGGCGCACACAAGGAGGTGGCGTTGTCGGAGCACGGATGGGACCCGAGCGGCCCGGACGGGCGGGGGCGGGCGGCAGCGGAGGAGCCGGGTGACACCGTGTGGCGGCTGAGGTCCCGGGGGTGCTGGCAGGAGGCCGCCGAACTACTGCGGCCGACCGCCGAGCACGACCCGGACGCGGCCCTGGGGCGGGCCGAACTCCTCATCGAGCAGTGCCTGTTCACCGCCGCGCACTGGACCCAGGCGGAACAGGCGCTGCGCCTGGCGGAGGCGATGGCCTCCGGCACCGAGCAGCGCGCCGCCGCCGCCTGCGCCCGCGGCTTCCTCGCGTACGTGGCGAGCGTGCTCGGCCCGCGGGACCGGCTGGACGAGGCGCAGGCCGCGCTCGGCCGCACCTCGGCCCTGCTGCCGCCGGACGCCCCGGGCCGCCCGCTGCTGGACTTCCGGCGCGGACTCGTCGCCGAGAACCTGCTGCGCGACCGCAGCGCCGCCTGGATCGCCTACCGCCGGGCGCACGAGGGCGCCGGCGAGCGCGGCGACGAGCTGCTGCGCTCGTACACCTGGCGGCACCTGGCCGCACTGGCGCTCTCGCGCGGGGAGCGCGGGAACGCCCGGGAGGGCTTCGACGCCTCACTGCGGTTGCGCGAGCAACTCGGCTTCACCGTGGGGGTGGCGCCGGCGCTCGCGGCGCTCGCCGAGGTGTCCGAGCCGCCCGAGGCCGCGCGGCTGCGCGCCGAGGCCGCCCGGCTGGTGGCAGCCCTGGGCGGGGTTCCGGTCTGGCTCGCGCGCCAGCTGGGCGCCACCCGCACGCCGGGGCCTCCCCCGGACGGGCGCATCACGAGCGAGACCCGGGGCACGATCAGCTAAGGTGAGGCTAACCTGGCCGGGGGGAGCAGTACCCCGGCCGGGTCGCCTTGCCGTTCCCCGGGCACCGCCATGCCCCGGTCCGGCCGCGTCCGGCGCGCCACCGCCGCCGGGCACCGCCGGGCGGACCATGGGCGCCCCGGTCGACCCGATGGGGCCGCCCATGACCGCGAGCAGCACCCGGCCCGGCCCCCGGCCGCACGCCCCCCGCACCACCGGGGC
Organism: Kitasatospora sp. NPDC101235; assembly: GCF_044767505.1. Lineage (NCBI taxonomy): Bacteria > Bacillati > Actinomycetota > Actinomycetes > Kitasatosporales > Streptomycetaceae > Kitasatospora > Kitasatospora sp. NPDC101235. The sequence continues at coordinate 736,115 of NZ_JBIWNZ010000001.1, read as the reverse complement.
GCGCACCCCCGTCCCCGCTCCCGCCCCCACGGCCCCGGGCGCTCCCTCGTACCACCGGCTGTCCGGGCTCTCCCCCGTCCTGACGGTGCGCTGCGCCCCACCACGGCGCGGCGACGGCTGGCTGCCCGCCGCCGACCTCGCCGCCCGCCCCGAAGCGGTGCGCGAGCTGATCGCCCACGACGCCCGACAGGGCCTCGCCCGCTACGGGCAGCCGCTGCGCCCGGACGTCGCGGCCGGCTTCGGGCTGCACCGCTTCGTCTGGCCGGTCTCGCTGCTGTTCACGCTGCCGTGGTTCCTGGAGCGGCGCGTCCCGCTGCTCACCCTCGGGGACGTCGCGCTGCGCCGACACCCCGGCGCCGTCGAACTGACGGTCCGCCCGACGGAGTTCGCCTGCCTGCCGGACGACCCGGCGGCCGGCGCGGGGCAGGCCCGGACGGTGCCGGACGAACAGGCGCTGGCCGCGGCCCTGCGGTCCGCACTGGGCGGGTTCCTGGCCCCGGTGCTCACCGCCCTCGGCCCGGAGGCGCGGCGCGGGCGCCGGGTGCTGTGGGCGATGGCCACCGACGCGACGGTGGAGGGGCTCTGGTACGCGGGAGGGCTGCTCGGGGAGCAGGAGCGGGCGCGCACCGAACTGTCCGCGCTGCTGGCACCCGGCGAGCCCCCCGACCCCGCGCACACGCCCGGCGCGGGCAACCATCCCGCTCCGGCCCCTGCTCCCTTCACCCCGGGCGCCGGTTTCGCACCCCCGGCTCCCGGGTGCGACGGCGCGCCGGGCCCGGACCGGTTCCGGGCCAGCTGCTGCCTCGTCTACACGGCGGACCCGAAGGACATGTGCAACGGCTGTCCGCGCGTCACCCGGCGGTGACGAATTCCGGGAGCCATCCGCAACCATCCGCTCCGCAGCCGGGGATCCGCCTCCTCCACCGCGGGCACGGATCCCTGGGAGCGCTCCGGGGAACGGCGCCGCCGCAGGGAGTCCCCGGACGGCGGCGCCCGGGCGGCACGGCGGACCGCAGACCGGACGGTGACTCAGGCCGCTGCCACCGCCGTCCCGCTGAGCTCGAACCACATCCGCTTGCCGGAGCCGCGCGGCTCCACGCCCCAGGAGTCCGCGAGCGCCTCGACCAGCATCAGCCCGCGCCCGGAGGAGGCCTGCTCCCCCGGCGTCCGGCGGGTCGGCCAGAGGTCCGACTCGTCCTCCACCTCGACCCGCAGCCGGGCCCTGCCGCCGTCCGCCTCCGGCTCCCGGTAGAGCCGGGCGGTGAACATGGCGTCCCGGTCGGTGTGCCGGATGGCGTTGGTGACCAGCTCGGAGGAGAGCAGCTCGGCGGTGTCGATGAACTCGGCCACGCCCCAGCGGCGCAGCGCGTCGCGCAGCTCGGCCCGGACCTCGGCGACCCGCGCCAGGTCGGCCTGGCCGATCCGGCGACGCAGCTGCTGGGCGGCCAGACCGCCGGCCGGGCCGTCCCAGCGCAGGAGCAGCAGCGCTATGTCGTCCTCGCGCTCGCTGGAGTCGGCGGCCTGGGAGGCGATCCGGTCGGCCAGCTCCTCCAGCGGGTCGCGGGCGGCCTCCGCGGCGTCCGGCAGCGGGCGGGCGAGCACCCGGGTGAGCCGGGAGACGCCCTCGTCCAGGTCCATGCCGCGCGCCTCGACCAGGCCGTCGGTACAGAGCAGCACGGTCTCGCCCGGGTCCAGGCTGAACCTGGTGACCCGGTACTCCTGGTCCGGGTCGATGCCCAGCGGCAGCCCGCCGGCCACCGGCGCCACGGCGGCGGTGCCGTCCGCGCGGCGCACCACCGGGTCGAGGTGGCCGGCCCGGACGGCGTAGACCACGCCGTAGTCCACGTTGACCTCGGCGTAGGTGCAGGTCGCGAAGTGGTCGGTGTCCAGGTCGGCGAGGAAGCGGGAGGCGCGGGCCATCACGGCGGCGGGCGGGTGGCCCTCGGCCGCGTAGGCGCGCAGCGCGATCCGCAGCTGGCCCATGATCCCGGCCGCGTGCACGTCGTGGCCCTGGACGTCGCCGATCACCAGACCGACGTGCCCGCCGGGCAGCGGCACCACGTCGTACCAGTCGCCGCCGATCTGGAGGCCGGAGCCGGCCGCGAGGTAGCGCACGGCGGTGGTCACGCCCGGGACGGACGGGACGGTGCGCGGCAGCATCACCCGCTGGAGGCCGGCCGCGAGCTCGTGCTCGGCGTCGTGCAGCCGGGCCCGGGCCAGCGACTGGGCGACCAGCCCGCCCAGGGTGGTCAGCAGGGTGCGCTCGTCCGCGTCCAGCTCGCGCTCGTCGTCGAAGCTGACCACGCAGACGCCGATCGCCCGGCCGCTGGCCACCAGCGGCAGGTACGCCCAGGAGCCCCGGCCGGTGCGGCTGGTCAGCTCCCACGCCTCGGGGTAGCCGTCGCGGAACTCCTCGCGGGTCGAGACGAAGACCGGCACGCGGTGGCGCAGCGCCTCGGCGGCCGGGTGGCCGGGCGGCAGCACGGTGCGGTCCCAGCCCGCCAGCGACTCGGCGCGGTAGCCGGAGGCGCCGAGGAGCTGCGCCCGTCCGGCCTCGAAGGAGGCCAGCACCAGGCCGTCCGGCGGCAGTCCGGGCAGCGGAAGCTCGGTGAACACCCGGGCCACGTCACGCACGGTGACGGCTTCGGAGAGGGCACGCGCCGCCTCCTTGATGAACCGGGAGCGCTCCTCGCGCAGCAGGGCCATCCGGTCGGCGCGGTCCCGTTTGTGCAGTTCGACGGTGGCGTCCCAGACGAAGCCGACCATCCGGGAGGCCCGGCCGAAGGCGTCGGCGAGCACCCGGCCGCGGAAGCGCACCGCGCGCATGCCGCCGTTCGCCCCGATCGTGCGGTAGTAGGCGCCGCACTGGCCCAGTTCGGCCACCGCGCGCTCGACCCGGCGGCGCACCACGGGCGCGTCCTCGGGGTGCAGCAGGGCCAGGAAGGAGGCTGCGGTGCGGTCGAAGCGGCCCTGTTCCAGGACCTCCGGTCCGATGATCGCGCAGGCCCGCTGGTCACCCTCCAGGACGTCGCGGCGGATGTCCCAGTCGAAGGAGCCGATGCCGTTGGCCGCCATCGCGGGCTCCAGCCAGTCCGGCATGGTGTCGGCGGAGGAGGGCGGCAGTCCGCCCGACAGCACGGGCGCCAGCCGGGCGGCGGCGAGGCTGGGGGACGGGCGCACCGCGGAGCCGCGGCGCGAGGGCTGGGCCGGCGGCCGGGCCCGGCCGGTCCCGGCCGTGGCGGGGCCGGCGACGGGCTGCCCGGGGGTGCGCGACTCCAGGGCGCCCGGCTGCTCGGCGACGCGCGGCTCGACGGCTCTCGGCCTGGCGGTGCGCGCTTCCACGGTCCGCGGCTCCACGGTCCGCGGCTCCACGGTCCGCGGCTCCACGGTCCGCGGCTCGACGCCGGGCGCCGCGCCGGGAGGTAGCGCCGGCCCCGGCGACTCGGGCTCAGTGGGCATGCTGCTCCTGCCGCTGCCGTGGCGGACCGCGCCGACCGTCCGGACGGGCCGCGTGGCGGTGTGATCGGTCGTGCTGGATAGGACGGTGCGACGGACGGTGGCCAGTCGAGGTTAGGCTCCCCGCTGCTCCCCGCACGTGGACACACATTCCCACCATCCTGGCCAATGTTCGGCCGAGCGGCAATGGCAACGGGCCGGAAATCTTCCGTCCCGCCTTCTGTTCAGGGCTTCCTTCGACGGCGAATCAATCGATGGCGAACCATCGTGCGGCAGGGCCGGGCCCGGTGGGGATCGGGCCCGGCAGGGATCGGAACGACGCGGCGCCGGTACCGGCCCCGGGCCCGGGCCCCAGGCTCAGGGCAGGGCGAGTTCGAACCAGGTGACCTTGCCGTCGCCGCGCAGCTGCACGCCCCAGGAGTCCGCGAGCGCCTCCACCAGCAGCAGGCCGCGCCCCGAGGTCGCGTACTCGGCCTCCGGATCGCGCCGGCGGCCGGGCAGTCTGCCGGCGCCGTCCTGCACCTCGATGCGCAGCCGGTGGTCCGAGCCGAGCACCGCGTCGAACACCGCACCGTTGCCCGTGTGCAGCAGTGCGTTGGTGACCAGCTCGGAGGAGAGCAGCTCGGCGGTGTCGGACAGCTCCGGCACCCCCCAGTGGCTCAGCGCCGAACGCAGCCGCCGCCGGACCGCACCCACCCCGACCAGGTCCGCCGGGTCGAGCGCGACGTGCAACCGTCGGTGCACCGCACAACCCGGAGCCGGTGTGCCCGGCAGGGTCGTCCCGGTGCTGCCGGCCGGTGCCTGGACCGGCCCGGACCGGTAGGCGTCGCCGGAACTCGTCCGCTGCCGCGGGAATCGCGACTGACCGTCCATCAACACATGCCCCCGCCCTGGAATCCGGGCCCCCCGCCCCCGGATCCCCCGCCGGCCGGGTGGCCCCCTCGTTCTGACCACTCATCCTCATGCCCAGTTGACGGCGTTTGCAACAGTGTGCGTCCGATCACGTGGGGTGAAAGGGGCACGGGGTGGTCCGCGTGATCCAACTGCCCGCGCCGGACAGGTTTGCGAAGCGCAGAGGCCGTTTTCGAAGACTCCGCACCCCGATCCCGCGCACACCCGGCGCCCGTACGGACCGCGCACCCGACCACACGCCCCCTGCCCCGCTCCCGCCGCGCGCCGGGGCCCGGACGCCGGCTCACGGGCCACCTCACCCCGCCCGGCAAGCCGAACCCGCCACCCTTCCCACCGCCCGCCGGGCCCCTCTCCCTCTCCCGGCCCCCGCACCCGCCCTCACCCCCCTCCCCCGCCCAGCAAGCCGAACGCCCGCGGAGCGGCAACGCTGGACAGGGCGGCCCGGTGCGGGTTCAATGACCCGAGATGTTTGAACGACGTTCTAACATCGCCCCGGCAGCCCCTGCCGAGCCCCGAGGCCTCAAGGCCCCGAGCCGACCCCCTCCCCGGCGACCGCGAGCGAGGAACCGTGCGACTGACCCCCACCGAGCGGGACCGGCTGCTGATCTTCACAGCAGCCGAGCTGGCCCGCGCCCGCCGCGCCCGGGGCGTGCGCCTCAACATCCCCGAGGCCACCGCCCTGATCGCGGACACCGTCTGCGAGGCCGCCCGCGACGGCCTGCGCCTGGCCGAGGCCATCGAGGCCGGCCGCTCCGTGCTGACCGCCGACGACGTGCTGCCCGGCGTGCCGGACGTGGTCACCGTCGTCCAGGTCGAGGCCGTCTTCGAGGACGGCACCCGCCTCGCCGTCGTCAACGACCCGTTCAAGGGCGCCGGCTCGCTCGGCGACGAGGCCCCCGGCGGCGCGCTGATCGGCGACGGCGCAGGCTACGACCCGATCGAGGAGACGCTGCTGCTCCCGGTCCACAACACCTCCGGGGTGCCGATCTCGGTCACCTCGCACTTCCACTTCTTCGAGGCCAATCCGCGCCTGGCCTTCGACCGTGCCGCCGCCTACGGCACCCATCTGGCCGTCCCGGCCGGCTCCTCGGTGCGCTTCGACCCGGGCACCACCGTCGAGGTCGGCCTGGTGCCGATCGGCGGCGAGCGGGTCGCGATCGGCTTCGCGGGGCTCGTGGACGGCCCGCTGGACGCGCCCGGCGCGAAGGAGGCCGCCCTGGCGAAGGCCCGCGCAACCGGCTACCTGACCGGCTTCGACGACGCGGAGGTGCCCTCATGAGCGAGCGGTGGGGTCATCCCCGGCCGAAGGCCGGCGGAGAGCAGTCGAACAGAGCGGCCGCACCGGCGTGGTCCGCCGAGCGAAGCGAGGCCGGAGCATGACGGCGATCACCCCCCACGACTACATCTCCGTACACGGCCCGCGCGCCGGGGACCGCGTCCGGCTCGGCGACAGCGGACTGATCGTCCGCGTGGAGTCCGACTCCCAACGGCCCGGCGACGAGTTCCTGGCCGGCTTCGGCAAGACCGCCCGCGACGGCCTGCACCTCAAGCCCGCCGCGGTCCGGGACACCTGCGACGTGGTGATCAGCAACGTGCTGGTGATCGACGCGGTCCAGGGCGTCCGCAAGACCTCGATCGGGCTGATCGGCGGCCGGATCGCCTCGATCGGGCGGGCCGGCAACCCGGACACCCTGGACGGCGTGGACGTGGTCGTCGGCACCGGCACCACGATCGTCTCCGGCGAGGGCCTGATCGCCACCGCCGGCGCCATCGACACCCACGTCCACCTGATGTCCCCGCGGATCATGGAGGCCTCGCTGGCCTCCGGCGTCACCACGATCATCGGCCAGGAGTTCGGCCCGGTCTGGGGCGTCGGCGTCAACTCGCCCTGGGCGCTGCGCCACGCCTTCAACTCCTTCGACGCCTGGCCCGTCAACATCGGCTTCCTGGGGCGCGGCTCGTCCTCCGACGAGGCCCCGCTGATCGAGGCGCTGGCCGAGGGCGGCGCGTCCGGCTTCAAGGTGCACGAGGACATGGGCGCGCACACCCGCGCGCTGGACACCGCGCTGCGGGTCGCCGAGGAGTACGACGTCCAGGTCGCCCTGCACACCGACGGCCTGAACGAGTGCCTCTCCGTCGAGGACACCCTGCGCGTCCTCGAAGGCCGCACCATCCACGCCTTCCACATCGAGGGCTGCGGCGGCGGGCACGTCCCCAACGTGCTGAAGATGGCGGGCGTGCCGAACGTCATCGGCTCCTCCACCAACCCGACCCTGCCGTTCGGCCGGGACGCGCTCGGCGAGCACTTCGACATGATCGTCTCCGCGCACGACCTCAAGGTCGACCTGCCCGGCGACGCCGCGATGGCCCGCGACCGCATCCGGGCCGGCACCATGGGCGCCGAGGACGTGCTGCACGACCTCGGAGTCATCGGCATCACCTCCTCCGACGCCCAGGGCATGGGCCGGGCCGGCGAGACGGTGCGCCGCACCTTCGCCATGGCCGGGAAGATGAAGGCCGAGCTCGGCCCGCTCGACGGCACCGGCTCGTACGGGACGACGGACGGCGGCGACGACAACGAGCGCGTGCTGCGCTACATCGCCAAGCTCACCATCAACCCGGCCATCGCGCACGGCCTCTCCCACGAGGTCGGCTCGATCGAGGTCGGCAAGCTCGCCGACATCGTGCTGTGGCGCCCGGACCACTTCGGCGCCAAGCCGCAGCTGGTCCTCAAGGCCGGCTTCCCCGCCTACGGCGTGGTCGGCGACCCCAACGCCTCCACCGACCGCTGCGAACCGCTCGTCCTGGGGCCGCAGTTCGGCGCCCACGGCGCGACCGCCGCCGACATCTCGGTGGCCTTCGTCGCCCAGGCGGCCGCCGACGGCGCCTACCTCGACCGGGCCGCCGACGGGCTGCCCACCCGCCGCCGCCGGGTCGGCGTACGGGGCACCCGCGGCATCGGGCCGCGCGACATGGTGCGCAACGCCCGCGTCGGCCACGTCGAGGTCACCGAGACCGGGCTGGTCTCACTGGACGGCGCGCCGCTGCGCTCCGAACCCGCGGACAGCGTCTCGCTCAGCCGCCTCTACTTCCTCTGATTCACCTAGGGACTCGATGATGACCACTGCCACGCCCGCCTCGCTCGGCTACCGGATGCCCGCCGAGTGGCACCCGCACGACCGCACCTGGATGGCCTTCCCCACCGCCAACCCCACCTTCGACGGCCCCGAGCAGCTGCACGCCGCCCGCCAGGCCTGGGCCGCCGTCGCCGACACCATCGTCCGGTACGAACCGGTGACGCTGATCGTCAACACCGGTGAGACGGCGGAGGCGCGCAAGTACGTCTCCGAGCGGGTCGAGATCGTCGAACGCCCGCTGAACGACGCGTGGATGCGCGACATCGGCCCGTCCTTCCTGATCGACGGCAAGGGCTCGCTGGCCGCCGCCGACTGGATCTTCAACGGCTGGGGCGCGCAGTCCTGGGCCCGCTGGGACAAGGACCAGCACATCGCCGAGCACATCAGCGAACTGACGGAGGTGCAGCGCTTCGCCTCCCGGCTGATCAACGAGGGCGGCGGCATCCACGTCGACGGCGAGGGCACGGTGCTGGTCACCGAGACCGTCCAGCTCGGCGAGGGCCGCAACGCGGACTGGAGCAAGGAGGAGGTCGAGGCCGAGCTGCACGCCTTCCTCGGCACCACCAAGGCGATCTGGCTGCCGCGCGGACTCACCCGCGACTACGACGAGTTCGGCACCCGCGGGCACATCGACATCGTCGCCTCCTTCGTGCGCCCGGGCGTCGTGGTCGCCCACGTCCAGCCCGACCCCTCACACCCGGACCACGAGGTCTGCCGGGAGCTGGCCGCCGTGCTGCGCGCCTCGACCGACGCCCAGGGCCGACCGCTGGAGGTCATCGAACTGCCCGCCCCCACCGTCCTGCTGGACGAGGACGGCGAGCCGGTCGACTACTCCTACATCAACCACTACGTGGCCAACGGCGCGGTCGTCCTGTGCGCCTTCGACGACCCGCGCGACCAGGAGGCCGCCGCCATCCTCGCCGAGGCCTACCCGGGCCGCACCGTCGAGCTCGTGGACGCCCGCGAGATCTTCGCCAACGGCGGCGGCATCCACTGCATCACCCAGCAGCAGCCGAAGGCACTCTGACCTGCTGCTACGGCTGCCGAAGCGGGAGTGGGCGGTTCCCCCACCCCGCTTCGGTAGCCTTCTGAGCTCCGTTCCACCGAGGAGATCCGCACATGGCCGACCCCCGCCCGCGCCGGCCGGCGCGCCCCCGCGAGGAGGTCTTCGCCACCGCCCGGGCCGCGATCGCCGAACACGGGCTCGCCAAACTCACCATGGCCGGGCTCGGCAAGCAGCTCCAGATGAGCGCCGGGCACCTGCTCTACTACTTCGGCAGCAAGGACCAGCTGCTGCTGGAAACCCTCCGCTGGAGCGAGGAGCAGCTCGGCGCCCGCCGCCGCGAGACCCTCGCCGACCGCGTCCTCGACCCCTGGCAGCGCCTCGACGCCTACTTGCGCCTCTACCTGCCGGAGGGGGCGGGCGACCCGCGCTGGATCCTCTGGGTCGAGGTGTGGGGCCGCTCCCCCGCGAGCGCCGAGATCCGCCGGGGCCAGCAGGAGATCGAGGCCCCCTGGCAGGCCGACCTGGTCGCCCTCATCGAGGAGGGCGCCGCCGCCGGCCACTTCACCCCCGGCCCCGCCGCCGACCGCGCGGTGCAGATCCGCGCCCTGCTCGACGGCCTCTCCGTCCCCATCGCCATCGGCCTCCCGGACGCCCACCGCCCCGCCGCCCTCGCCCAGGCCATCGCCGTCACCGGCATCCTCCTGCGCACCTGAACCCGCCCGCGGCCACTGCGGCGGGGCCCGCCACGGGCCCGCCGGCCGGTTCTGCGCGCGGTGGAGGAGGGGCGGCCATGACACGGCAGCGCGCAGGAAGTCGGCCCAGCCGACTTCCTGCGCTGAAGTGGAATCGTAGGCCGGTCCGGCGTCACTCGGTCCAGACGGCGGCGGCCGTGCGGTCGTCCGCGTAGCCCTTGGCGCGGACCTGGACCTGGCGGAGGAAGTCGACGGTGCCCGGAGGGTGGGGGTGTGCCCAGTGGGTGGAGAGGAAGTGGGCGACGGCCGGCTCGTCGGCGACGGGGCGGGCGAGGCCGGGCGTGCAGAGGAGGAGGATGTCGCCCGGCGTCGCGGGGACGAGCCGGAAGCGGAACGGGCGCGGGCCGGGGACCGGGGCCTCGGGGACGGGCGGCTGGCCGTCCGGATGGTGCAGCAGTCGGGCCGCGTAGGCGTCGATCCAGTGGCCGGAGCGCAGCAGGTAGAGCCCGCCCGGGCCGACGCCGAAGGCCACGCGGTAGCCGGCCTCCGGGTCCAGCGACACCAACAGGCAGTGCAGTGAGGCCGGGGACGGGGTGTCATCCCCCTCCGCCCGGGGCGCCAGGGCGCGCAGCGGGGCGGCCGCGGCGGTGGCCAGGCGCTGGAGGCCGTAGCGGAGCCGGTCGCGGGCGCCGTCGCGCAGGTCGGCGGCCAGGCCGGCCCGGCTGCGCCCGATCGCGGCCGCGAGTTGGTGGCACGCCTTCCCGGTGGCAGCCGCGACCGCCTGGGGGGTGACCGCCTCGTCCTCGGCGCCGCCCGCCCGGTCGAAGCCGCCGAGGACGGCGAGCAGCAGCCCGTCGGGGCCCTCGCCGAACCGGGTGACCAGCAGGGCATCGCGGCGCGGCTCGCCCCGGTAGCGCGCGCAGTCGCCCCGGACGGAGGCGGCGCGCAGCACGGACGGTCCGTACTGGGCGCCGTCCAGCACGGTGTCCGGTACGAGCGCGCGCAGTGCGCCGGGGTCCGCCTCGGGTACGGCCGTCGGCTCGGGTCCGTAGGTCGGGGGGCGTTCGCCGACGTGCGGGACGGCGGTGCCGCCGTCGGCGCGCGGTGCGCGGATGGCCAGACGGGGGTCCGGGACGGCCGCGGCCTGGGCCACGGGCTCCGGGTCGGGTTCCGGGGTGTGGACGGGTTCGGGTTCGGGGGCGGGAGCGGAGGCCTCGGGTTCCCTCGTCTCCTGCGGCTCCGTCGCCTCCGTCGCCTCCTCGGCGACGGCGGGCTCCGGTTCGGAGGCGGGCGGCGGGGTGGGCTTCTCCAGCGAGACCGGGTCCGTGACCGGTACGACCTCCGGCTCAGGTGCGGGCTCAGGCTCAGGCACCGGCTCCGGTTCCTGCGCCGCCTTCGGTGCGTCGTCGGCGAAGGCGGGGGCCGGGAACTGGTGGGTCTCCGTGGAGGTCCGCTGACGCCCGATCCCCTCCGCTCCGCCGATCACGCCGACCGCGGTGTCGAACCAGTCGTCGATGCTGTCCCGGTTGCCCGAAGCGCCCTGCCCGTCCTGCGCCCCAGGAGCCTGCGCGGGCACCTCCGCCGCAGCCGCCCCCACCGGCTCCGGCACCGTCTCCGGCTCCAGCCCCGGCTCGGGCTCCGCCGACCGCTGCTGCCCGATGAGCCCGACCGCCGTGTCGAACCAGTCGTCCACGCTGCCGGCCCCCGGGTCGGCGTGCGGGGTGTCGGGGAGGGTGCCCGTCGGACCGTCGTAGACGGCGTCCCACCAGCCGTCGTCCGGCCGGTGCGGCTGTGCGGGTGCACCCTGCTTGCTCATCTGGCGGCTCCTGGTCGTTCCGTGGTCGCGCCGCCCCGGCGGGCCGGGCTGACGACATTGTTCTCCACCTGCGACGACCCTGTCCGGGTTTCGGCGACAACCGGTCACCCATCGGAAAGTCCCGGCCACCGCGCTCACCAGCCGGTTCGCCGGACCGGCACCGGGTACGTCATCCGCTCGTCCGCTTCCATTCCGTCCGTGCTTGCCGGATGTGTCCGGAGCAGGGCGTTTCCTGGTCATCCGGGCGTGCGGGCCGCCGAAAATGGGGGCCGATGAGGGGCATCGCATCACTCGTTCGGCTGATTAAATGTGCGCATGACCGCGTCGGCCCCCAGTTCGCCCCGACCGGGGACGGCCGCATCCGCGGGCCGCCCGGCGGGTGGACTGTTGGTCCTGCTGCTCGTCGCGCTGCTGACGCTGCTGCCCTGCGCGGGCCAGGCGAAGGCGGTGGACGACCCCGGCCATCCGGCGCCGCCCCCGGCCCCGGTCAGCGCCGTCACCGTCGTCAGCGTGGTCAGCGTCCAGGTCGCGATCGGCCAGGCCTCCTACACCGGCCACGCCGCGAAGGTCACCAAGTCCGCGAAGCCCTCGGACCACCACCGGACGGCCGAGGAGCAGGGGCACTGGATCCTCTGCACCGCCGGCGGCGAGCCGCCGCGCAACAACGGCTGCTCCAGCCACCCGTTCTGCCCGCAGGACGCCCAACTGCCGAACCCACCGCCGCAGCCGCAGCCCGCGGTGTCACCGCTGACCCCGGCCGCGCCCGAGGCGCTGCCCCGGGTGGTGCCCGCCGGTCTGCTGGAGGGCTCGCACCCGGTGCCCGACCTGCACGAACTCCAGGTCCACCGGTCCTGAGCGGAACCCACCGCCGGCGGCGCGGCCGCCGACGGATCCGCCGCTCCTCCCACTCCAGCTGACCGCCGTCACCGACCGGTGCGGCGGGGACAAGGACGACCACCATGGGTTCCGCTTCCAAGCAGTCCAACAAGCCCGGCGGCAAGCAGGACGGCCTCGACCGCCGCGCCCGGATCGCCGAGCTGCGCGCCGCCGAGCAGCGCCGCGACCGCCGCAACAAGATCATCGCCTCGGTGGCGGCCGGCGTACTGGTGATCGGTGCGATCGCCACCGGCACCTGGCTCGTCATGGACCAGAACCAGAAGAAGAAGGACAAGGAGACCGCCGCCAACGCGGACATCCCGGGCGTGAAGACCTTCGGCGAACTGAGCCGCACCCACGTCAAGGACAAGGTCACCTACCCGATGACCCCGCCGGTCGGCGGCGACCACAACGCGATCTGGTCGGACTGCATGGCCCACGTCTACGACCAGCCGCTCGAGAACGAGCACGCCGTCCACTCGCTGGAGCACGGCGCGGTCTGGGTGACGTACAACGGCAAGGCCACGCCGGACGACCTCAAGATCCTCTCCGACAAGGTCAAGAAGACCCCGTACTCGATGATGAGCCCGTACCCGGACGAGCCGGGCACCATCACCCTGAACGCCTGGAGCACCCAGCTGATCGTGGAGAGCGCCAGCGACCCGCGGGTGGAGGAGTTCTTCACCAAGTACGTCCAGGGCAAGCAGACCCAGGAGCCGGGTGCCTCCTGCACCATGGGGCAGATGTGACCGCCGACGCGGGCCGTCCCGACGAGGCCGTGACGGAGGACCCCGCGGACACCGCGACGGACGCCGTCGAGGAGGGCGCGGCCCCGCGCCGCCGCCGCATGTGGCTGCCGGCCGCGCTGGCCGCCACCGTGGCGCTGGCGCTCGGCGTGCCGGCCCTGGTCGCGAGCGGGACCTCGGCGTCCGGCGCGTCCACGCTGGCCGTCCCGGCCGACGACTCCCCCGAGGCCGGGTTCGCCCGCGACATGGCGACCCACCACCAGCAGGCGGTGGACCTGTCGTTCGTCGTCCGGGACCGCACCGCCGACGAGCCGACCCGCACCCTGGCCTTCGACATCATCAACACCCAGGCCAACCAGCGCGGGATGATGATGGGCTGGCTGGACCAGTGGGGGCTGTCCCAGCACTCGACCGCCACGCCGATGGCGTGGATGAAGATGGGCCACGAGTACCAGGCCCACGACGGTTCGCTGATGCCCGGCATGGCCACCAACACCCAGATCGCGAAGCTGCGCACGCTCAGCGGGCGGGACGCCGAGGTGTACTACCTCCAGCTGATGATCGAGCACCACAAGGGCGGCGTCGAAATGGCCCAGGGCTACGTCGACAAGGCCGGGAACGATGCCGAGAAGCGGCTCGCGCAGTCGATGGTGGTCGCCCAGACCTCCGAGCTCCAGCTGATGACCGACATGCTCGAGGAGCGCGGCGCCGCCCCCGGCGTGCCCGCCTCCTGAGCGGTCGTTCCGCACGCTCTGCGTCGTCCCGTGCGCCCTGCACGCTCCGCGCGTTCCCCGGACGGGCGGGGGGGGGGGGGGGGCGGGCCGGCCCCGCCCCCCCCCCCCCCCCCCCCCCCCCCCCCCCCCCCCCCCCCCCCCCCCCCCCCCCCCCCCCCCCCCG
>NZ_JBIWNZ010000001.1:521366-722568 GCF_044767505.1 Kitasatospora sp. NPDC101235 | reverse complement strand
CCTGTCCGCGGCGCGCCCGGCGCCGCCCTCCTGGCTTGGGGGGGGGGGCGCCCCCCCGGGGGGGGGGGCCGGGGGGGCGGCCCCCCCCCCCGGGGGGCCCCGGCCCGTCCGCCCTCCTTCCCCACCCCTCCGGAGAACCCCCGTATGACCCCCGACGCCCCCTGGCTGATCGCCGGACTGGGCAACCCCGGCCCGTGGTTCCGGCTCACCCGGCACAACGCGGGCTTCCTGGCCGTGGACCGGCTGGCCGAACGGCACGGCGCCCGGTTCCGCCGGCGCGGGATCGCCACCCTGGTGGCCGAGATCGCCGTCGACGGTCACCGGGTGCTGCTGGCCAAGCCGCTGTGGTCCATCAACCTGTCCGGACGCCCGGTGGCCGCGCTGCTGCGCCGCCACGGCGTCCCGGTCGAGCGGCTGGTGGTGGTGCAGGACGACCTGGACTTCGCGTTCGGCTCCGCCCGGCTCAAGCGCGGCGGCGGCCCCGGCGGCCACAACGGGGTGCGCTCGGTGGGCGAGGTGCTCGGCATCCGGGACTTCGTCCGGCTGCGGTTCGGCATCGGACGACCGCCGAAGGGCCAGAGCGTCGGGGACTTCGTGCTGAGGAAGTTCTCGGAGCAGGAACTGGCCGCCATGCCGGACGAGTTGGACCGCTGCGCGGACGCCCTGGAGACACTGGTGCGGCGCGGCCTGAACCGCGCCCAGGACGCCCTCAACGCCCGCACGGACGCCTGGCCGGGGGGGCCGATGAGGCCCGTGGGCCTCAGGCCCGGACGGGCCGGGTGAGCAGGGCGGCGGCCGCCGCGACGGCGGCGAGGACGAACAGCACCGTCCGCCCACCGGACTCGGCGCCCGCCAGGTGGACGCCGAGGACGGACAGCGCCATGCCGAGCGCCGTGCCGAGGCTGCGCGCCATGTTCACCATGCCGCCGCCGACCGCCGAGCACCGCGCCGGTATCGCCCGCATCACCAGCGCGTTGTTGGCGGGCAGCAGCAGGCCCAGCCCGTACCCGGCGGTCAGCAGCGGGACCGCCGCCACGTCCGAGGCCGGCAGCAGGGCGAACAGCAGCAGTCCGCCGGCCGCGAGCAGCGCACCGAAGCGGCACCTGGTCACGTCCGACCAGCCCCGGGGCAGCAACCCGGCGCCGACCGTCGCGGCGAACGCGAACGCGGCGGGCAGCAGGGTGACCACCAGGCCCGCGTGGGCCGTCGACACGCCTGCGCCGGTGAGCAGCACCGGGCCCAGCACCAGCGGGCAGAACAGCAGCAGGTAGCCGATCAGCGCCACCACCAGGCCGGAGCGCACGCCCGGTGTGTTGACCAGTCCGGGCGCCAGGATCGGCCGGGCCGCCCTCCGTTCCTGGTGCACCAGCGCCAGGGTCAGAGCGGCGGAGGCGAGCAGCAGGGCGGCCACCGCCCAGCCGGGCAGGGGCAGCCCGGAGGCGGTGGACAGGGCGAGCAGCAGGGCGGTGGTCGCCCCGGTGAGCAGCAGCATGCCGGGCAGGTCGAAGCGGGCGTCCTCGCGGGCCCCGGTCCGGCGGGCACCCGTCCGCCCGGCCTCGGCGCGCGGGCGGAGGCCCGGTACGGCGGCCGGAGCGCCCGCCGTCCTGGTGCGGGGCAGCAGGTACCAGCCGGCCAGGATGCCGAACACCGCGATCGGCACGTTGACCCAGAACACCCAGCGCCACGAGGCGTGTTCGACCAGCAGCCCGCCGAGGCTGGGCCCGAGCGCCAGGCCGAGGCCCTGGGCGGCGGCCTGGATGCCGAGCGCGCGCCGCATCGCGTGCTCCGGGACGCCGCGCGCGACCAGGGCGACGCTGTTGGCCTGCATCATCGCGGCGCCGACCGCCTGGACGGCGCGGCAGCCGACCAGCGCCCAGAGGCTGCCGGCGAATCCGGCGCCGAGCGAGGAGAGGCCGAAGACCGCGAAGCCGCCGATGTACATCGTCTTGCGGCCGACCAGGTCCGACAGCCAGCCGATCGGGGCCAGCAGGGCGACCAGGACCAGCAGGTAGGCGAGGGCGACCCACTCGACGGCGGCGAAGCCCGCGTCGAAGTGGCGGCCGAGGGCGGGGAAGACCAGGGCGATGACGCTGGCGTCGAGCTGGCCGAGGAAGGCTCCGAGGCAGACCGTGCCGACGGCCAGCCAGTGGGCGTGGCGCCAGCCGGCTATGCCGCGCGGCCGGGGCCGCTCGGTGAGCAGCCGCGAGGCGAAGGCGGTGGCGTTCATGCCCACGAATATATCGGATACAGACATGTTCTTTCTACGAGCTGATCGCCCTGCGACAGGATGCGTCCCACGGTACGGACGGTGCCGGACGGACACCTGCCGCGAGGCCCGCACCAGAGCCGCAACACAGCACGGCCCCGGGCCCCGAACCGGCCACCGAACCAGCCGCCGAACCGCCCCGTACCAGGCGATACGCTGTCCGCCATGCCGTCGTCACCACACGTTCCCGACCCCGCCACCGCAGGCCCCGACCCGGCGGTCGAGCACGCCCGGCGGCTGACCGACACCGTCACCCGGCTGCGCCGCGCGCTGCGCAGCAGCATCCGCACCGACTACCCGTGGGAGTCCCTGCCGATGGCGCAGGTCGAACTCCTCCAGACGCTGGCCGCCGCCCCGCTGCGGGTCGGCGAGCTGGCCGCGCGACAGCGGCTCGCGCCCAACACCGTCAGCGGGCTGGTCGGGAAGCTGCTCGACGCCGGCTTCGTGGACCGCCAGGCCGACCCCGGCGACCGCCGCACCGCCCGGATCGCCCTCACCCCGGCCGGCCGGCGACAACTGGACGACTGGCAGCACGCCCACGAGCGCCGGATCGCCACCGCGCTCGCCACCCTCGACCCGGCCGACCGCGCGGCGGTCGTCGACGCCCTGCCGGCACTGGAACAGCTCGCCCGCGCCCTCGCCCAGCCGGGCCCGGGGCCGGGGCCCGAGCAGGGGACCGACCAGAGGCCTGCGCAGGAGTCCACGGCCGACTGAAAACCACTGGTCGCCTGGGCCCGCCCGGCGTTACCGTCCCCGGCATGACCACCGCAGAGGTACTGATCGAGCCCTGGACGGACGACGACCTCGCGCTGCTGCGCCGGGTCAACACGCCGGAGATGAAGAAGCACGTCGGCGGGCCGGAGAGCGAGGAGCGCCTGCTCGTACGGCACCGACGCTATCTGGACTTCGTCCCGTCCGGGCTCGGCTGCATGTACCGGATCGTGCTACTGCCCGAGGGCGAGGCGGTCGGGACGGTCGGCTACGGCACCCGGACCTGGGAGGGGCGGACCGTCCACGAGATGGGGTGGAACGTGCTGCCCGGGTTCCAGGGCCGGGGCATCGCCGTCGCCGCCACCCGTGCGGCGGTTGCGGCCGCCCGCCGCGAGGCCGCGCACCCCCACCTGCACGCCTTCCCCTCGGTGGACAACCCCGCCTCCAACGCGGTCTGCGCGAAGGCCGGGTTCGCGCTGCTCGGCGAGACGGACTTCGAGTTCCCGCCCGGGCGGTTCATGCGCAGCAACAACTGGCGGGTGGACCTGCGGAGTCGAGCGTCCGGCGCTTGACCGCTCAGGGGGTGACCGGCCGGGGGTCGGGCGCTCCGAGGGTGGGCGTTCGGGGGTCGGGGGGCACGGGGTGAGCGGCCACGGGGCCTCGGCGGTCAGAACAGGGTGCCGCTCTCCAGGTCCAGCAGCCAGCGCTTGCGGTCCACGCCGGCGGCGAAGCCGGTGAGCGCGCCGCTCGCACCGAGCACCCGGTGGCAGGGGCGGACGATCAGCAGCGGGTTGGCTCCGACCGCGCCGCCGACCGCCCGGACCATGCGCGGCTCCTGCCCGGCCAGCTCGGCGAGTTCGCCGTAGGTGACGGTCGTGCCGTACGGGATCTCGTCCAGTGCGGCCCAGATCCTGCGGCGGAACTCGGTGCCCTCGGGCGCGAGCGGGAGGTCGAAGCCGGTGCGCTTGCCGGCGAAGTAGGCGGTCAGCTGGGCCACCGGCTCGGCGAGCGCCTCCCGGTCCGGCACCCACTCGTCGGCGGGCTCGGCCAGTGCGTACTTCTGGCCGGGCGCGGTGACGGTCGCCAGCGCGGCCGGTCCGCCGCCCTCGGGCAGCACCCCGCTGAGCAGCAGCCGGCCGAAGGGGCTCTCCATGGTGGTGTAGACGGTGGTGCTCATGCTCGTTCGTTCTCCGTTCCGGTGCTGGTGCTGCTGGTGTTGCTGGTGTTGCCAGTGCTGATGCCGGAGTCGATGCCGGTTCCGGTGCTCGCCGGGCCTGCCCACAGCCGGTGGACGGCGTACGAGCGCCACGGGGCCCAGGCCTCGGCGGCACGGGCGGCGGACTTCGGGTCGCCTGCGGCGCCGAGACGGAGCAGGCCGTGCTTGACGCCCACGTCACTCGGGAGGAAGACGTCGGGGTCGGCCAGGGCCCGCATCCGCAGATAGCCGACCGTCCAGGGGCCGATGCCGGGCAGGTCCAGCAGGGCGGCCGCGGACTCCTCCCGGTCGGCTCCGCTGTCGAGCCGGACCACGCCCTCGGCGAGCGCGGCGCACAGGCCGGTGAGCGCACGGCGGCGGGCGGCGGGCATCGCGAAGTCCTCCGGGTCCGCGGTGGCCAGGGCCGCCGCGGTCGGGAAGAGCAGGCGCAGGCCACCGCTGGGCTCGGGCAGCGCGGTGCCGTACTTCTCGGCGAGCCGTCCCGCCAGGGTACGGGCGGCGGCGACGCTGATCTGCTGGCCGAGGACGGCGCGGACGGCGAGCTCGTGCGGGTCCACGTGGCCGGGCGAGCGCAGGCCGGGGCGCTCGCGGACCAGCGGGCCGAGCAGCGGGTCGGCGCCGAGCTGCTCGTCGACCGCGAGCGGGTCGGCGTCCAGGTCGAAGAGGATGCGCAGGCGCTGGACGGCGGTCGGCAGGTCGCGGAGGTCGGCGAGCAGGAGGCGGCAGTCGAGCCAGCCGCGGGTGGGCGGCTCGCCCGGCGCCAGGCCGTCGACCTCGGCGATGCCGTGGCCGTACGGGAGCGCGAGGGTGCGACGGTAGGTACGCACACCGGGGCGCACGCCGGAGACGACCTCCTCCACGCCGGGGACGGCACGCAGGGCGAGGAAGTCGATCAGGTGCTCGCTGTCGAGCGCGCCGCGGTAGGCGAGGCGCAGGGTGAGACCGCCGGCCGGGGTCGCGGTGCGGCGGCCGGCGGAGACTTCGGAGCGCAGGCCGCTGGGGGTGCGGTCGTAGACCTCGCGCACGGTGTCGTTGAACTGGCGGACGGAGGCGAAGCCGGCCGCGAACGCGATGTCGGTGACGGGCAGTTCGGTGGTCTGGAGGAGCAGCCGGGCGGTCTGCGCGCGGCGGGCGCGGGCCAGCGCGATCGGGCCGGCGCCCAGCTCGGCGGTCAGCTGGCGCTGCAGTTGGCGGGCGCTGTAGCCGAGGCGGCCGGCCAGCCCGGCGACGCCCTCGCGGTCCACCACACCATCGCCGATCAGGCGCATCGCCCGGCCGACCAGGTCGGCGCGGTGGTTCCACTCGGGCGAGCCCGGAACGGAGTCGGGGCGGCAGCGGCGGCAGGCGCGGAAGCCGGCCCCCTGGGCGGCCGCGGCACTGGGGTAGAAGACGCAGTTGACGCGCTTGGGAGTCACGGCGGGGCAGCTCGGACGGCAGTAGATGCCGGTGGAGGTGACCGCCGTGAAGAAGACCCCGTCGAAGCGGGAGTCGCGGCTGTCCACGGCTCGGTACCGGATGTCGTCGTCGATCACGTTGTCCAGTCTGCGGCACTGGGCGGGGGGTGACTGGCGGGAATCGGACATCGCCGTTGATCGTCGCTTCGGGGGCCCTCCCCCTCCCCCGCCCCACCCCTCCCCCGCCGCCCGCCCACCCGCCACCTCACCCCATGGCCCATCGGCCCGTGGCCCGGTGGGCCCACCGGGCCACGGGCCCGTCGTGCCCGTCGGGCCTCTGAGCGGCCGGAGCCCCTGGAGCCCCCGGAGCCCGGCCCGCCGACCCGCCCGCGCCCGCGAGGGCCCACAGGCGCCCGCCGGGCCCCGGGCCGGAAATTCGCGAGCCCGCCGGCCACCCCGCCGCTACCCTCGCCGCATGAGTGATCAGCCGCCCTACACCGGCCCGGACGACCCACGTGTCCTCGCCCTGCCTCCGGCCGAGTTCGCGTTCCCCGGCCCCCTGCGGGACCAGCTGGTCTCCGCGATCCTCGACGGCGCCAAGACCAGCACCACCGGCCTGGTCGCCTGCTACGAGCACGAGGGCGAGCCCCTGCCGCTGGCCGGTGAGCGCTCCGCGGTCCTCGACTCGCACAGCCGCAGGGTCGCCGTGATCGAGACCACGGACGTCCGGGTGGTCCCGCTCGCGGAGGTCGACCTCCAGCACGCCCTGGACGAGGGCGAGGGGTGCACCAGCGTGGCCGAGTGGCGTGCGGTGCACGAGCGGTTCTGGCGCAGCCCGGAGATGCTCGACGCCCTCGATGACCCGGGTTTCACCGTGGACGACAGCACTCCGGTGGTCCTGCAACGCTTCCGCCCGGTGGCCGACCTCCGCTGAGCCGGGCGGGCCCGGCGGAGGCCGGTCGGCGTCCGTTGCACGGCAGCCGGTGCCGGGGGTCAGCGCTTCACCGGACCTCCCGCGGCTCGCATCGACTTGCTGATCGTCTTCCACTTATTCAGCCGCGCCTTGGCCACCCGGGCGTCCGAACGCGAGGCGATCCACTCGTTCTCGCGCTGGAGCTTGAGGTAGCTGTCCATCCGGCGCTGCGGCAGGGTGCCGTCGGCCAAGGCCTCCTGCACCGCGCAGCCGGGCTCGGTGTGGTGGCTGCAGTCGTGGAAGCGGCACTCCTCGGCCAGCTCGGCTATGTCAGCGAAGGCCAGGTCCACGCCCTCGCCACCGTAGAGGCCGACCTCGCGCAGCCCGGGGGTGTCGATCAGCACGCCCCCGCCGGGCAGCGAGATCAGCTCGCGAGTGGTCGTGGTATGGCGGCCCTTCTGGTCGACCGCGCGGGCCTCCTGGACGGTCATCGCCTCGGAGCCGACCAGCGCGTTGGTGAGCGTGGACTTGCCTACGCCGGACTGACCGATCACCGCGGTGGTGCCGGGGGTGCAGGCGCGGAGCACGTCCATGCCCTCGCCGGTCTCGGCGCTCACCACCAGCACCGTGACCCCGGGAGCGACAGCCTCGACGTCGGCCCGGATGAAGTCGGCGTCGTCGACCAGGTCGGCCTTGGTGAGGACGACCAGCGGATCGGCGCCGGACTCCCAGGCCAGGGCGAGGAAGCGCTCGATCCGCCCGAGGTCCGGATCGGTCGCGAGGGAGGAGGCGATCAGCACGGTGTCGACGTTGGCGGCCAGCACCTGGCCGTCGGAACGCTTGCCGGCCACCTTGCGGATGATCGCGGTGGAGCGCGGCAGCAGCGCGGCCACGGAGGCCATCGGCTGGGCGTACAGGTCGACCGCCGCCCAGTCGCCCGTGCACGGGCAGTTGATCATGTCGGCGTCGCCCACCGACCGGGTGTCGAACCGAACGGTGCGCGGCTCGCCCGTCTCCGGGTCGGCGATCACGGCGTCGCACTGGCCGCGGTCGACCCGGACGATCCGGGCCGGGAGCAGCCCGGCCTCGCCGAACGGGGTGAACAGCTCCGCGAGCTCGGCCGTCCAGCCGTAGCCGGTCAGCGCGGAGGGCTCAGCGGAGAACGAAGAAGAGGAGGAGGAAGAGAACGACGGAACGGAGGCAGCGTTGAACAACGCAGTGGCCCTTCGGGGAGATGGTCCCGGCGGGCTACGGCTGGCGCGAAGGGCTCAGCCGGCGGCCGGGAAAAGGAGGTGAACGCGAGTGCTGCCCTGGGCAGCTATCGGGGCGACAACGACCACGGGGGTCACCTCCTGCTCTCTACTCCTCGGGCGGCCCAATGGCCCCCGAACCGAACGCGTCACACGCTAGCGGACCGGGGGGTCCTGGCCAACCTGTTTTTGACCTGACCCTATGAGGGCCGGGCCCCCTTCCGTACTCAGCCCGGCGATGCCTATCGTCCGGGTACACACGAGCTCGGGAAGGAGGCCCGGCAATGTCTGTCTACGTCGGCATCGACGTGCACCGCAAGCGGTCGCAGATCGCCGTTCTCGACGAGGAGGGGACGGTCAGGGTAAATCGGAACGTACCCAACGGGGTGGAAACGGTCCTCGGGGTGATCGGGGACCTGCCGATCGGCACCCCGGTCGCATTCGAGGCCGCCTACGGCTGGGGCTGGCTGGTGGAACTCCTGGAGGACTACCGGCTACCATCCACCCCCCGGGGAGCAGTAGCCTGCCGTTGACAGGCCCAACCCTCATGGGTGCGGAAATGCGGCGCAGAGGTCGCCAGGAAGGCTTTGACGGACCACAATCGGCCCGCCGCAAACGGTCACTCGGCCACGGCGCGCCCCGACCTCACGGGGCAGAACACCTAGCCCCCGAACCGGTGCTTGAGGTTCGGGTCGTCCAGCCACCACGGCCGCATCCCGGTCTCCTCTTCCTCCGGCTGCCCCGCCGCCCGGGCCTGCGCGGCCGCCGCCGCGAAGCGGGCGTCCAGCTCGGCGTCCACCGCCTCGTTCTCCTCCCGTCCCTGCACCACCATCCGCCGCACCAGCGCGGCCAGGAACGGCAGCCCGACCAGGTCCCCCAGCACCCAGAACGCGTTGCCGCCCCAGGTCTGGTCCTGCGCCAGGCTCGGCCCCCACGGCCGGCCGAGCGCCAGGTAGTAGTGCTCGGCGACCAGGTGCCCGCCGTAGATCAGCACGATCCCGAGCCCCGCGTCGAAGATCACCTCGGCGAAGGTGATGAACAGCCCGACCAGGTGCGGGTACTCGTGCCCGACCGGGTCGAGCTGCAACCGCGGCCAGAAGTAGGCGAGGCCCAGCAGCACCAGCGCCAGGTGCAGCACCGCGTTCCCGAGCCCGCTGGACACCGACCACTCGTACCAGGGCGTGAAGTAGAGCAGCCACGGCGGCGCCATCAGCAGCGCGGTGGAGACCGCCGGGAACATCAGCACCTTGGACGGACGGCTGCGCAGCGCCCGCAGGACACGATCGCGCCGGGCCGCCGGCGCTGCCTCGACCAGCAGCGAGACCGGCGCGCCGAGCGCGAGCAGCAGCGGGACGACCATCAGCAGCAGCACGACCTGCACGGCCCGGTCGGTGAAGAGGATCCGCTCGTACACGCCGAGGCCGGAGCAGGTGCACCAGATCCACAGCAGCAGCCCGCCCAGGAACGCGGCGGTCCGGATGGGCTGCCAGCGCCCTCCGCCGGACCCGCGCCCCGGCCGCCCCCCGCCGGACCCGGCCCCCGGTTGCCCGCCGCCGCCCCCCGCCCGCTCCCCGGCCGCCCGGTTGACGCTGCGCACCGCCGCCAGGTACCAGGCGCCGAGCAGCACCGACAGCACGAGCACCAGCGGTTCGGCCGTCCAGGAGGTCGCCAGGTCGGACCACTGCCACGGCGGCGGCCCGCTGTAGGCGAGCACCGAGGCGGGGCGGCCCACCACGCCGTCCACCGCTGCGTCCATCCGCCCGCTCACCTCGCTCGTTCCGGCGGTCCCCACCGGTCGGGAACCCCGCCGCCGGGACGCCCCGGCGCCCGGCCATGATGTCCCTGCGCGACGGCCCGGCCGCACCCGGGGCCCACCTCTATACCCGGCCCTGAACAAAGCTTTACCGGGCCCCAACAAAGCTTTGCCCAGGCAAAGTTCTGCCCTCCACCCCCTCTTTCTCGCAACCGCGGCGAAGACACAAACGTCTGGCAGGATGCACCGTCGGCGACACCCGCCACGTGGTCGACAAGGGGATGACAAGAGGTGCGAACCACTGCACGCGGCGACGGCCGACGGCTCGCGGCGCGCCACCGCAACATCGAACTGGGCCTGCTGGCCCTCGCGGTGGCCGTCTGCCTGGCCGGACACGTCGACGCCGCCCTGGCGCTCACCGGCAGGATGCCGCCCGGGCTGCTGGTGCACGGTCTGTCGCTGGGCGCGCTGGCCGGGGCGGCCCACCTGGCGGTGCGCCGGTTCGCCCCGTACGCCGATCCGCTGATCCTGCCGCTGGCCGCCTTCCTGACCGGCTTCGGGCTGGTGCTGCTGGACCGGCTGGACTTCAGTTACAAGGCCGCGCACACCGCCAAGGGCGACTACCAGAAGATCCCGGCCGCGCCCTCCCAGCTGATGTGGGTGTTCATCTCGGTGGCGGTGGCGCTCGCGCTGATCGTCCTCGTCAAGCACCACCGCTTCTTCCAGCGCTACGTCTACCTGCTGATGGCGGGTGCGCTGATCCTGCTGGCCGCGCCGGTGCTCTCCCCGGGCGACAGCTTCGGCGCCAAGCGCTGGATCCGGCTGTTCGGGCTCTCCTTCGAGCCGGACGAGTTCGTGAAGGTCGCGATCACGATCTTCTTCGCGGGGTACCTGATGGCCTCCCGGGACGCCCTGGCGCTGGCCGGGCGGAAGGTCTGGGGGCTGACCCTGCCGCGCGGGCGGCACGCCGGCCCGGTGCTGGCGATCTGGGTGGTCAGCCTGCTGGTGCTGATCTTCGAACGCGACCTGGGCACCTCGCTCATCTTCTTCGGCGTCTTCATCGTGATGCTGTACGTGGCGACCGAGCGCACCAGCTGGGTGGTGCTCGGCCTGCTGATGGCGGTCGGCGGCGCGGCGGTGGTCGGCACCGTGGAGCCGCACGTGCACGGCCGGGTCGAGGCCTGGCTGCACCCGCTCGACTACTACAAGCCGGTGCACGACAAGGCGATCTCCGAGCAGCCCGCCGAGGCCCTGTTCAGCCTGGGCACCGGACACCTGACCGGGACCGGCCTGGGCTCGGGACGGCCCTGGCTGATCGGCTTCGCCGGGCGCAGCGACTTCATCTTCACCACCATCGGCGAGGAGCTGGGCCTGGCCGGGGTGACCGCGATCCTGCTGGTCTACGTGCTGCTGATCCAGCGCGGCCTGCGCACCGCGATCGGCCTGACCGACCCGTTCGGCAAGCTGCTGGCCACCGGTCTGTCGGCGGCGCTGGCGCTCCAGGTGTTCGTGGTGGTCGGCGGGGTGAGCGGACTGGTCCCGCTGACCGGCAAGGCGCTGCCGTTCCTGGCCGCCGGCGGTTCGTCGCTGCTGGCGAACTGGCTGATGGTGGCACTGCTGATCAAGCTGAGCGACTCCTCCGGGCGCACCGCCCTGGACCCGGTCCAGCCCTCCCCCGAGCCGCTCCCGGCCCAGGCCGGCCCGGTCGAGCGGCCGGGGCAGGCCGATCCGTCCGCGGCCGGCCCGTTGCCCTCCGCCCCGTACGACCCGTACGACCCGTACGGTCCGTCAGCCCCGGACCCGTCAGTCCCGAACCCGGCGGACCCGAGCCCACCGAACCCGGCCCCCGCCGCCCCCGGCGCGGCCGACCCCTCCGCTCCGACCCAGCTGCGCCCCGCGTACGGCCACCCGCCGAACCCGGCCGCCACCTGACCTGCCACCACCGACGCAACAGGGCCTCCCCCCGCACCCGCGGGAGGGGCCCTGTCCGTTTCCTGCCGTCCGCCCCGCTACCGCTGTTCCCACGGCGGCCGGGGCGGCCGGGGCGGGTACCCCGGCACCTGCTGCCCGGGCGGGCCCAGCGGCGGCCCGGGCACCGGCCCCGGCACAGGTCCCGACTGCGGTCCCGGCACAGGTCCCGACTGCGGCCCCGGCACAGGTCCCGGCTGCGGTCCCGGCCGGGCCCCCGGCGGCGGCCCGGCCGGCCGGTCGCTGTCCGGCGGCGGCGGGGCGGGCCGGTGGTGCGGCCCGCCGCGGGTGGTGAGCCGGCCGCGCACGTTGTCGGCGGCCAGGACGTCGGCCCACCGCTCCGGGTACTCGGAGGGCACGTCGACGTCCTCGTCCTCGTCCTCTCCCCACTCCTCCTCGACGCCCTCGGCGAGCCCGAGTTCGCGGGCTCGCCGGGCCCGTTCGACGGCCCGCCGGGCGGCGACCTCGCGGACCACGGCCGCGGCCGCCTCCTCCTGGGCGCGCTCGTTCTCGGCGCGCGCGTCGGCGGTCTCCAGGGTGGGCCAGCGGCGGTCTATCGCGGCGTTCATCGCGGCGCCGATGAGCACCGCGAGCGCCACCACGAAGATCCACAGCAGGACGGCCACCGGCGCCGCCAGCGAGCCGTACACCGAGGGGCCCTCGACCGAGCTGACCAGGTAGAGCCGCAGGCCGACGCTGCAGAAGACCAGCACCACCAGGGCGACCAGGGCGCCGGGGATGTCCTCGCGCCACGGGGTCGAGACCGGGACGGCCAGGTGGTAGAGGGTGGTCAGCGAGACGATCAGCAGCACGATCGCGACCGGCCAGTAGAGGGCGCCGACCAGCCCGGCCACCCCCGGCACGGCGTTCTCCACCAGCCCGGGCCCGGCCATCAGCAGCGGCAGCACCAGCGAGCCGATCACCAGGGCGCCGAGGTAGAGGCCGAGCGACATCAGCCGGGTCTTGACGATGCCCCGCTTGCCGTCGAGCCCGTACATGACGGTGATGGTGTCGATGAAGATGTAGAGCGCCCTGGAACCGGACCACAGCGACAGCAGGAAGCCGATCGAGACGAGGTCGGGCCGGGTGGTGTCGAACACCTGGTTCAGCAGCGGGACCACGACCTCCTTGACGGAGGAGTCCGACAGCACCGTCCCGGCGGCCGAGACGATGTCGTGCTTGAGCCGGTCGATGGTGCCCGCGCCGAGGAACTCGTCGAGGTAGCCGAGGGTGCCGGCCAGGCCGAGCAGCAGCGGTGGGATCGACAGCAGGGTGAAGAAGGCCGCCTCCGCGGCGAGCCCGGTGACCCGGTACTCGACGCAGGTGTTGGTGGTGTCCTTCACCAGTTCCCACGCCGTGCGGCGCCAGGTGGCCTGTTTGGCCGCGCGCCGGGAGCCCTTGCCCCGGCGCCGGGAGGGCCGCTCGGCGTTCGGTCTGCTCGTATCGCCTGCTGCTTGCACAGGTCCAACCGTATCGGGCCGGGGCCCGCGCGGTTGATCTCCCCCGGGTACGGGCGCGTGGCCGGACGCCCGGGCGGGGAGCGGCGGGAACATCCAGGTGTCCCACATGACGAAACGTCAGCGTCCAGCATCCGGATGTTAGTGGACCGCGAGTCCCGCGCCGTGCGAATCTCTTGCCATGCCCAGCGCCGGAACCACCCTAGTAGGTCGACTCCACGTCGATCTCCTTCGCGTGTCCAGCGCCATCTGTCCGGTGACCTGAGCCCGCACCTCCGCCGCACCACCGCACCCGGCGCCGCCCTTCCCGCCGTCCCCGCCGAAGCGGGTGCGCAGGCGCCCGCCCGGTCCTGGTCACTGCCCTCAAGGCCTTGAGAAATCCGCAGGTCAGAGCAGCACCGTACGGCCGAGCACGCCCCGCGACCCATTCGGCGCCAGCGCCACCTGCCCAGAAGGACTTCAGCATGGCCACCTCTCCCGAGACCGTCGAGCCCACGGCCGACCGCGCCGCCGAGCGCCGCCCCGCGGTGGCCCGCAAGGTGACCCGCCACCGCGGCGAGGGGCAGTGGGGCATGGGCCACTACACCCCCCTGAACGCCAACGAGCAGTTCAAGAAGGACGACGACGGTCTCAATGTGCGGACACGTATTGAGACGATCTACGCGCACCGGGGCTTCGACTCGATCGACCCGGCCGACCTGCGCGGCCGGATGCGCTGGTGGGGGCTCTACACCCAGCGCAAGGAGGGCATCGACGGCGGCAAGACCGCGATCCTGGACCCGCACGAGCTGGACGCCGAGTTCTTCATGCTCCGCGTGCGCATCGACGGCGGCCGGCTGACCGTCCCCCAGCTGCGGGCTATCGCCGAGGTCTCCGAGCAGTACGCCCGCGGCACCGCCGACCTGACCGACCGCCAGAACATCCAGTACCACTGGATCCGGATCGAGGACGTCCCCGCGATCTGGCAGAAGCTGGAGGCCGTCGGCCTGTCCACCACCGAGGCCTGCGGCGACACCCCGCGCGTCATCCTCGGCTCCCCGGTGGCCGGCATCGCCGAGGACGAGATCATCGACGGCACCCCCGCCATCGAGGAGATCCAGCGCCGCTTCATCGGCAACCCCGACTTCTCCAACCTGCCGCGCAAGTTCAAGAGCGCGGTCTCCGGCTCCCCGCTGCTGGACGTCGCGCACGAGATCAACGACGTCTCCTTCGTGGGCGTGGTCCACCCCGAGCACGGCCCCGGCTTCGACCTGTGGGTCGGCGGCGGCCTGTCCACCAACCCCAAGCTGGGCGTGCGGCTGGGCGCGTGGGTCCCGCTGGACCAGGTACCGGACGTCTTCGGCGGCGTCATCGGCATCTTCCGCGACTACGGCTACCGGCGCCTGCGCAACCGCGCCCGGCTGAAGTTCCTGGTCGCCGACTGGGGCGTGGAGAAGTTCCGCCGGGTGCTGGAGGAGGAGTACCTCACGTACCGGCTGGTCGACGGTCCCGCCCCGGCCGAGCCCGCCGCCCGCTGGCGCGACCACGTCGGCGTCCACCGCCAGAAGGACGGCCGGTTCTACATCGGCTTCGCGCCGCGCGTCGGCCGGGTCGACGGCAAGCTGCTCGGCCGCATCGCCGACCTCGCCGCCGCCCACGGCAGCGACCGGGTGCGCACCACCGCCGAGCAGAAGATGCTCATCCTCGACGTCGCCGAGGAGCACGTCGACTCCGTGGTGGCCGGCCTGGAGGAGCTCGACCTGCGGGTCACCCCGTCGCCGTTCCGCCGCGGCACCATGGCCTGCACCGGCATCGAGTACTGCAAGCTCGCCATCGTCGAGACCAAGGAGCGCGGCCGCACGCTCATCGACGAGCTGGAGCAGCGCCTGCCGGACTTCGCCGAGCCGCTGACCATCAACATCAACGGCTGCCCGAACGCCTGCGCCCGCATCCAGGTCGCCGACATCGGCCTCAAGGGCCAGCTGGTCACCGACGAGCACGGCAACCAGGTCGAGGGCTACCAGGTGCACCTCGGCGGCGCGCTCGGCCTGGAGGCCGGCTTCGGCCGCAAGGTCCGGGGCCTCAAGGTCACCAGCGCGGGCCTGCCCGACTACGTCGAGCGCGTGCTGACCCGCTACCGGGCCGACCGCGCCGAGGGCGAGCGCTTCGCCCAGTGGGCGGCCCGGGCGACCGAGGAGCAGCTCTCGTGAGTGGGCGTGGCGGGCGCCGAGCGCGGCGAGGTGGGCGATGAGCGAGCGTGCCGCCCCCTTCTTCTGCCCGTACTGCGGGGACGAGGACCTGCGTCCCTCGGAGGCCGGGCATGGCGCCTGGGAGTGCCGCGGATGCCGCCGCGCCTTCGGGTTGAAGTTCCTCGGCCTACTGTCACCGACCGACCACGGGGGTACGTCACATGAGCAGCACCGCGACTGACTACGAGGCGACAGCCGTCCGGGCCGGCCGCGAGCTGGAGGAGGCGACCCCGCAGGAGGTCCTGAAGTGGGCCGCCGACACCTTCGGGAAGCGGTTCTGCGTCACCTCCTCGATGGAGGACGCGGTCGTCGCCCACCTCGCCTCCTCGGTGTTCCCCGGCGTGGACGTGGTGTTCCTGGACACCGGCTACCACTTCGCCGAGACCATCGGGACGCGGGACGCGGTGGCCGCGACCATGCCGGTCAACGTCATCACGCTCACCCCGCTGACGACCGTGGCCGAGCAGGACGCCGAGCACGGGCCCGGCCTGCACGACCGCGACCCGGACCTGTGCTGCTCGCTGCGCAAGGTCGAGCCGCTCAACCGCGGCCTGGCCGCCTACGACGCCTGGGCGACCGGGCTGCGCCGCGACGAGTCGCCGACCCGGGCGAACACCCCGGTGGTGTCCTGGGACCCGAAGCGCCGGAAGGTCAGGATCGCCCCGATCGCCCGGTGGACCCAGGAGGACGTGGACGCCTACGTCGCCGCCAACGGGGTGCTGCTCAACCCGCTGCTGTGGGAGGGCTACACCTCGATCGGCTGCTCCCCGCTGTCCTGCACCCGCAAGCCCGCCGAGGGCGAGGACGCCCGGGCCGGCCGCTGGTCCGGCTCCGGCAAGACCGAGTGCGGCATCCACCTCTGACCGTCCGCCGACGACCGTCGACTACTGCGTAAGGAAGACACCGTGACAGGTCACACCCCGAGCCGCCGCGGCTCCGTCGCAGACACGGCGGCGGCCCGCGCGGCCGCCCCCTGCGAGCGCGGCGCCACCGTGTGGCTGACCGGGCTCCCCAGCGCGGGCAAGAGCACCCTCGCCTTCGCCCTCGCCGAACGGCTGCGCGCCGAGGGCCACAAGGTCGAGGTCCTCGACGGCGACGAGATCCGCGAGTTCCTCTCCAAGGGTCTCGGCTTCTCCCGTGAGGACCGCCACACCAACGTCACGCGGATCGGCTTCGTCGCCGAGAAGCTCGCCGCCAACGGCGTGAAGGTGCTGGCTCCGGTGATCGCCCCGTTCGCCGACTCCCGCGCCGCCGTGCGCGAGCGCCACGACGCCAACGGCACCGTGTTCCTGGAGGTGCACGTCGCGACCCCTGTCGAGCTGTGCGCGCAGCGCGACGTCAAGGGCCTGTACGCGAAGCAGGCCGCCGGCGAGATCTCCGGGCTGACCGGCGTCGACGACCCGTACGAGGCACCGGAGAGCCCGGAGCTGCGCCTCCGGACGCAGGGCCGCGAGGTGGCCGACTCCGCCGCCGAACTGCACGCCTTCCTGAGCGATAGGGGCCTGGCATGACCACCGCGACCGACAGTCCCGTCCGCACCGACGACAACCCCTTCGCGCTGTCCCACCTGGACGCGCTGGAGGCCGAGTCGGTGCACATCTTCCGCGAGGTCGCGGGGGAGTTCGAGCGCCCGGTGATCCTCTTCTCCGGCGGCAAGGACTCCATCGTCATGCTGCACCTGGCCCTCAAGGCCTTCCACCCCGCGGCCATCCCCTTCTCCCTGCTGCACGTCGACACCGGGCACAACTTCCCCGAGGTCATCGCCTACCGCGACCGCGTGGTCGCGGAGCACAACCTGCGCCTGCACGTCGCCCACGTCCAGGACTTCATCGACCGCGGCGTGCTGCGCGAGCGCCCGGACGGCACCCGCAACCCGCTGCAGACCGTGCCGCTGCTGGACGCCATCGAGTCGAACCGTTTCGACGCGGTGTTCGGCGGCGGCCGCCGCGACGAGGAGAAGGCCCGGGCCAAGGAGCGCGTCTTCTCCCTGCGCGACGAGTTCGGTGCCTGGGACCCCCGCCGCCAGCGCCCCGAGCTGTGGTCCCTCTACAACGGCCGGCACGCGGTCGGCGAGCACGTGCGCGTCTTCCCGCTGTCCAACTGGACCGAACTCGACGTGTGGCAGTACATCGAGCGCGAGGACATCGAGCTGCCGGAGATCTACTACGCCCACGAGCGGGACGTCTTCGCCCGCAGCGGCATGTGGCTGACCGCCGGCGAGTGGGGCGGCCCGAAGGACCACGAACCGGTCGAGCGCCGGCTGATCCGCTACCGCACGGTGGGCGACATGTCCTGCACCGGCGCCGTCGACTCCGACGCCACCACCATCGAGGCCGTCATCGCCGAGATCGCCGCCAGCCGCCTCACCGAACGCGGCGCCACCCGCGCCGACGACAAGCTCTCCGAGGCCGCGATGGAAGACCGCAAGCGCGAGGGATACTTCTAATGACCACTGCAACCGCCACCTCGCTGCTGCGCTTCGCCACCGCCGGCTCCGTCGACGACGGCAAGTCCACGCTCGTCGGCCGCCTCCTGCACGACTCCAAGTCCGTCCTCGCCGACCAGCTGGAGGCCGTCGAGCGCGTCTCCCTGGGCCGCGGCCAGGAGGCGCCCGACCTCGCACTGCTCACCGACGGCCTGCGTGCCGAACGCGAGCAGGGCATCACCATCGACGTCGCCTACCGCTACTTCGCCACCCCCCGCAGGCGGTTCATCCTCGCCGACACCCCCGGCCACGTGCAGTACACCCGCAACATGGTCACCGGCGCCTCCACCGCCGAACTCGCCGTGGTGCTGGTCGACGCCCGCAACGGCGTGGTCGAGCAGACCCGCCGGCACGCCGCCGTCGCCGCACTGCTGCGGGTGCCGCACGTCGTGCTGGCCGTCAACAAGATGGACCTGGTCGAGTACGCGGAGCCGGTCTTCGCCGCCATCGCCGCCGAGTTCACCGCCTACGCGGCCTCGCTGGGCGTCAAGGACGTCCTCGCCGTCCCGATCTCCGCACTGGCCGGGGACAACGTGGTCGAGCCGTCCGCCCACATGGACTGGTACGGCGGCCCGACCCTGCTGGAGCACCTGGAGACGGTGCCGGTCGGCAGCGACCCCAGCGCCGAGCCGGCCCGCTTCCCGGTCCAGTACGTGATCCGCCCCCAGACCGAGGAGCACCCCGACTACCGCGGCTACGCCGGCCAGCTGGCCTCCGGCGTCCTGCGCGTCGGCGACGCCGTCACCGTCCTGCCCTCCGGCCACACCACCACGGTGGCCGGGATCGACGCACTCGGCCGCGAGAGCGACATCGCCTGGGCCCCGCAGTCGGTGACCGTCCGCCTCGCCGACGACATCGACATCTCCCGCGGCGACCTCATCGCCGCCGGCCCCGCCCCCGTCCCCACCAAGGACATCGAGGCCACCGTCAGCCACCTCAGCGAACGGCCCCTGCGCGCCGGCGACAAGGTCCTCCTCAAGCACACCACCCGCACCGTGCGCGCGCTGGTCAAGGAGATCTCCTACCGGATCGACATCACTGCGCCGATCAGGGAAGGAAAGCTCGAACAGCGTTCCGGCGCCGAGGGGCTGGACGTCAACGACCTCGGCCACGTCGTCCTGCGCACGGCCGAACCGCTGGCGCTCGACAGCTACACCGACAACCGCCGCACCGGATCGTTCCTGCTGATCGACCCGGCCGACGGCACCACCCTCACCGCCGGGATGGCGGGCGAGGCCTTCGAGACCGTACGCACCACCGACGCACCCGACGAGGAGGAATGGGTCTGATGCCCAACGAGGCGTTCTCGGGCATGGACAAGGAAGGCGGCCGCATCGGCAGCGGCGTCCTCGGCAGCGGCCAGGGCGGCCTGACCCGATGTGCGGGCCGGCAGCGCTGAGTTGCGATCCCCGGCCGCCCCGACGGGCGGCCGCCATGTCCCCGAGACCGACTCCTGACGGTCCGTCAACGAACTGGACTTCACCATGGCATCTCTCCCGGCACTTCCGCACGCCTCGTCCGCGCATAGGCCCGTCCGCCCCGACGCCGGACGGGTCAGACGCTCCGCCGCGGCCGCCGCGGCCGGTCTGACCGCGGTGGCGCTGCTCTCCGCCTGCGGCTACGGCTCCAAGTCCGACGACAAGTCCTCCGACACCAAGCCCAACGCCACGGCCGCCGCCGGGGATTCCGGCGCGAAGCTGTCCGCGGACACGGTGAAGATCGGCTACTTCGCCAACCTGACCCACGGCACCCCGCTGGTCGGCCTCCAGGAAGGCATATTCCAGAAGGAGCTCGGCTCCACCCAGGTCAAGACCCAGGTCTTCAACGCGGGCCCCGCCGAGATCGAGGCGCTGAACGCCGGATCGATCGACATCGGCTGGATCGGCCCCTCCCCCGCGATCAACGGCTACACCAAGTCCGACGGCAAGTCCCTGAAGATCATCGGCGGTTCGGCCTCCGGCGGCGTCAAGCTGGTCGTCAACCCGGACAAGATCGCCTCCCTGGACGACCTCAAGGGCAAGAAGATCGCCACCCCGCAGCTCGGCAACACCCAGGACGTCGCCCTGCTCAACTACCTCGCGGGCAAGGGCTACAAGGTCGACGCGGCCTCCGGCGCCGGTGACGTCTCGGTGGTCCGCACCGACAACAAGGTCACCCCCGACGCCTACAAGTCCGGCTCCGTCGACGGCGCCTGGGTGCCCGAGCCCACCGCCTCCAAGCTGGTCACGCTCGGCGCGAAGGTCCTGCTCAACGAGAAGGACGTCTGGCCCGACAAGAAGTTCGTCATCACCAACATCATCGTCTCGCAGAAGTTCCTCAAGGAGCACCCGGACGTGGTGGAGGCCGTGCTGCGCGGCTCGGTGAAGACCAACGCCTTCATCAAGGCCGACCCCGACAAGGCCAAGGCCGACGCCAACGAGGCGATCAGGAAGGAGGCCGGCAACTCCCTGGAGCCCGCCGTCCTCGACCCGGCCTGGGCCGACATCGACTTCCTGGACGACCCGCTGGCGAACACCCTCCAGGCCGAGGCCGACCACGCCGTCACCGCCGGGCTCCTCAAGCTGCCCAAATCAAGTGCCGCTGGCGCGGGGGCAAACCTGAACGGCATCTACGACCTCACCCTGCTGAACAAGGTCCTCGCCGCCCAGGGCGGGCCCGCCGTCGCGGACGCCGGACTCGGCGCCAAGTAGCTTCCGCAGCACCGCCGTTCGGCCCGACTCCGCGGTCCGGCCCCCGCCCGCCCGGTCGATCCCCGATCGATGCCCACCGTGGCGGGCGGGGCCCGGGCCACGGCCCTGACCTCTCCCTCCTCGCCCACCAGCGGGCGAGGAGGGGCCCATGACCACTCACGCAGGAGGTGCCCGGATGACTCCGGCACTGACCACCTCGGCGGACGCCCCCGGCGCCGACGCCCGCGGCGGCGCGCCCGCCGTCCGGATCTCGCACGTGCACAAGTCCTTCGGTCGCCCCGGCGCCCGGACCCACGTCCTGGACGACATCACCCTCGATGTCGCCCCCGGCGAGTTCGTCACCCTGCTCGGCGCCTCGGGCTGCGGCAAGTCCACCCTGCTCAACCTGGTCGCCGGCCTCGACCGGCCCACCGCCGGCGGCATCGAGGTGCCCGGCGGCCGCCCCGCGCTGATGTTCCAGGAGCACGCCCTGTTCCCCTGGCTCACCGCCGGGAAGAACATCGAGCTCGCCCTCAAGCTGGCCGGCGTCCCGCGCCCCGAACGCCGCGCCGAGGCCGAGCGCCTCCTCGAACTCGTCCGCCTGAACGGCGCGTACGGCAAGCGGGTGCACGAGCTGTCCGGCGGCATGCGCCAGCGCGTGGCGATGGCCCGCGCCCTCGCCCAGGGCAGCCAGGTGCTGCTGATGGACGAGCCGTTCGCCGCCCTCGACGCCATCACCCGGGACGTCCTGCACGACGAGATCACCCGGATCTGGGCCGAACGGCAGCTGACCGTCCTCTTCGTCACCCACAACGTCCGCGAGGCCGTCCGCCTCGCCCAGCGGGTCGTCCTGCTCTCCTCCCGCCCCGGCCGGGTCGCCCGCGAGTGGCGGATCGACCTGCCGCAGCCGCGCCGCATCGAGTCCTCCGGCGTCGCCAACCTGTCCATCGAGATCACCGAAGAACTGCGTGGGGAGATCCGTCGCCATGGCCAGCACTGACACCACCCCCGTCCTGGACAAGAACGTGGACAAGAACGACGCGCAGGGCACGAGCGACACCGCCGACGTGGGTGCGGGCCTGGACGCCCTGGACACCGTCGCCGCGCAGCGCGGATCGCTCGGCGAGGCGCTGCGCAGCAAGGCACTGCCGCCGCTGATCGGCGTGCTCGTGGTGCTCGCGCTCTGGCAGGGCGCCTACAGCCTGCACGTCACCTCCTCGTACAAGCTGCCCAGCCCGGCGGACGTGTGGCGCTCCGCCGAGGACCTCTGGTACCAGGGCACGCTGTTCTCGATCATCTGGACCAGCGTCTGGCGCGGCCTGTCCGGCTTCCTGCTCGCCGTGGTGATCGGCACCCCGATCGGGCTGGTGGTCGCCCGGATCAAGCCGGTGCGCACCGCGATCGGGCCGGTCCTGCAGGGTCTGCAGTCCCTGCCCTCGGTCGCCTGGGTGCCCGCCGCCGTCATCTGGCTCGGCATCAACGACTCGATGATGTACGCCGTCATCCTGCTCGGCGCCGTCCCCTCCATCGCCAACGGGCTGGTCGCCGGCATCGACCAGGTCCCGCCGCTGTTCCTGCGGGCCGGACGCACCATCGGCGCCACCGGCCTCACCGGCGCCCGCCACGTCCTCATCCCCGCCGCCCTGCCCGGCTACCTCGCCGGCCTCAAGCAGGGCTGGGCCTTCTCCTGGCGCTCCCTGATGGCCGCCGAACTCGTCGCCTCCTCCCCCGACCTGGGCCGCGGCCTCGGCCGCTTCCTGGAGGACCAGCGCGAGTTCTCCGACATGTCCGGCGTGCTGCTCGGCATCGTCCTCATCCTCTTCGTCGGCATCGCCATCGAGCTGCTGGTGTTCACCCCGGTCGAGCGCCGGGTGCTGCGCAACCGCGGTCTGCTGGCCGCGGGCAAGTGAGGCACCGCTGATGCCCGCCCTCCTCCTGATCGCCCACGGCAGCCGCGACCCGCGCCACGCCGCGACGGTGGCCGCGCTCGTGGAGGAGGTGCGGGCACAGCGGCCCGGCATCGAGGTCGCCACCGCCTACCTGGACCACTGCGCGCCGCGGATCCCGCAGGTGGTCGGACGGACGGCGGACGCGGTGGCCGTGCCGCTGCTGCTCAACCGGGCGTTCCACGCCAAGCACGACATCCCGGCCGCGCTGCGCGCCGCGGGCTCCCGGCTGCCGGTCGCGGACGTGCTCGGCCCCTCTCCCCTGCTGCTCGCCGCCCTGGACCGCCGCCTCGCCGAGGCCGGTCTCGCGGTCGGCTCGCCCGCCGTCCGGGCCCGTACCGGCGTCGTGCTGGCGGCGGCCGGCTCCTCCGACCCGGCCGCCGACGCCGCGACCCGCGCGGTCGCCGACGAGTGGCGCCGCACCCGGGGCTGGGCCGCCGTCGAGGTCGCCTACGCCTCCGCCGCGGGCCCGCGCGTCCCCGACGCCCTCGCCGCCCTGCGGGCCGCCGGCGCCGGGCGCACCGCCGTCGCCCCCTACCTGCTGGCCCCAGGCCTGCTGCCGGACCGCATCGCGGCGGCCGCCGAGGACGCCGACGTGCTCGCGGGCGTCCTCGGCCCCGCCCCGGAGCTGGCCGCCCTCCTGCTGCTGCGCCACGACGAGGCGCGCCGGGCACAGGAGTCCGTCCCGGCCCTCACGGCCTGAGCGCGGGCTGCTCAGGCGTAGTCGAGGATGCTGTGCTCGCTCAGGTCCGCGGCATGGCGCGCCACGGTTCGGTAGTCCGCGTCATCGTGGAGGACCGTGAGTCCATGGTGTGCGGCGGTCGCAGCGATCACGAGGTCGACCGCGGAGGCACTACGGCCCTGGCCGGCGAGCGCCATCCTCCGCTGCACCGTGTCGATCCACCGTCCTGCGCTCTTCGGTACGGAGACGTCCGGGTAAAGCTCGGCAAACATCTCGGCGATCTCGTCGTACTCCTGGCCGCTGCGCGCGCTGTAGAGGAACTCGGCGCGCTGCGGATAGCACGACGCGATCGACCCTGCGTCGATCGCGTCGAACCAGGCGGCCTGCACCTTGGGCTCACCGAGCAGCCTGAACAGCGCGGAGGTGTCGAGCAGATAGATCACCGGGCGTCCTTCTCCGCCCGGTGCAGCCGCTCGGCGTCCTCGACGGCTCCCCAGTGTCGCGCCCGTTCGAAGTGCCGACTGATGCGGGCGGCACGTTCCTGCCGTTCGGCGTAGTAGCGCAGCGCCAGGTTGACGGCGTCCTTCTTGGTCCGGACACCGGCGAGGACCATCGCGCGTTCCAGGGCCTCTTCATCGATGTCGATCTGTGTTACGGACATCCGGCACCTCCGACGATGTTGGTGATGTACATAGTATTGTATCTCACCAACATCGCCGGAGGCGCCGGGACGCGCTCAGACCCGCCGCAGGGTGAAGGTGTCCGCCGGGTGGCCGGCGTAGGCGGCGGCGAGGCCGCCGGAGAGCCGGTAGAGGCTGCCGGCCGGGCCCGCGACCACCGCGGTGGGGGTGGGGTCGTCGGAGGGGCGGACGGCGGTGAGGCGGGCGGTGCGCCAGTGGTCGTCCGAGCGCAGTTCGACCGAGGCGTCGCGACCGGATCCGACGAAGGCGTTGGTGACGCCTGCGATGGAGCCGTCCGGGCGGCCCAGCAGGCCGTCCAGGTGGAGCAGGGCCCCACCGCCGGCCACCTCGACCTGCCGCAGGGCGGCCGGGTCGCGGACCGGCACCTGCCACAGCGTGCCGTCGTCCCACTTGCCGAGGACCAGCCGGCCGTCCCGGTGGACGATGCCGTTGAGGCCGTACCCGCCGGGGGCGGGGGCCAGTCGCGGGTCGCGCAGCAGGACGGAGGCGGTGCCGTCCGGCGTCACCCGGTAGACCACCGGGGCGAGGGAGTCGGTGACGTACGCGGTGCCGTCGGGGCCGAGCGCGATGTCGTTGGCGAGGTGGTTGCCGCCGTCGGCGGCGACGGCGGCGAGGTCGGTGTAGAAGATCCGCCGCCCGGTGTCCAGGTCGTAGGCGCCGATCCCGGCGAGCTTCCCCTGGGTGGCGGCGCTGCTGCGCTCGCCGAGGCCGTTGTCGAGGTCGGTGACCAGGACGCGGTGGCGGGCCCGGTCGATCCGCAGGCCGGCGATCTCGGTCAGCGCGGGGTCGTCCACCAGGGTGTGCACGCTGCCGTCGGTGCCGACGGCGGAGACGGTGCCGTGCCGCAGCGAGCCGAGCAGGAAGCGGTGGTGGGCGGCGTCCCAGTCGCCCGACTCGGGCACCAGGGCGGGCGCGTGACCGGAGATCACGGCCGGTGCCGGGCGGCCGGCGGCCGCGGCGGGCAGCGCGCCGGCCGTGCCGAGGAGGGCGGCCGCGGCGACGGCGGCGACCAGGGCCCGGCGGGCAGTACGGTTCTGGCGGTGGCTCATCGGTGTTCCCTTGCGTGTGCGGTCCGTTGACGTGATCCAGCCTCGCCCGGCCGGCCGGTCCGCAGCAGTGCGTGGGAATACTGGTAGTCCGACTACCGGGGAAGGACGGGGGCATGGTGGACGTGGAGGACGCCCAGGAGCGCCGCTCGGCACTGTCGAGCTTTCTGCGCAGTCGCCGCGCGCGGCTGACGCCGCAGGAGGTCGGGCTGGCGCCCGGGGTGCGGCGGCGCACCCCGGGGCTGCGCCGCGAGGAGCTGGCGCTGCTCGCCGGAGTGGGGGTGACCTGGTACACGTGGCTGGAGCAGGGGCGGGACATCCACCCGTCGCCGGAGGTGCTGGCGAGCCTCGCCCGTACGCTGCGGCTGGACCGGGCGGAGACGGCGTACCTGTTCCGGCTGGCCGGCGGCCACCCGCTGGACGGCGAGGTGGCCGCACCGGGGGACGTGCCGGCCCCCCTGCTGCGGCTGATGCACACGCAGTGGCCGGCGCCGTCCTTCGTGATGGACGCCAACTGGGACATCCGGGCCTGGAACCCGGGCGCGGACGCGCTGTTCGGCCTGACCGGCCGTCCGCCGCAGGAGCGCAACCTGGCCTGGGTGGTGTTCGGCAACCCGGTGCACCGGGCCCGGGTCGAGCACTGGGAGGAGCACGCCCGGCGCTTCCTGGCCCAGCTGCGCTCCGCCTACGCGGAGCGCGGCGGCGAGGCGACGGCCGTGGGGCGCCATCTGGCCCGGATGATCCGCCAGGTGCGCGCCGAGTACCCGGAGGCGGACCGCTGGCTGGACGAGCACCAGGTCGCGGAGCGCTCCGGCGCCGAGAAGGTCATCCGGCACGAGCGGGTGGGCCTGCTGCGGATCGACCAGCACGTGCTGCTGGCCGCCGAGGGCCTGCAGCTGATCGTGATGTCCCCGCGCGACGCCGACACCGAGGAGCGGCTGCGCCTCCTCGCCCCGGCACCGGCACCGGCGGTGTAGCGCAGAAGAAGGCGGTCCGCCGCCCCCGGCACGGCGCGGGGGCGGCGGACCCGGCCGGCCGTCAGACCGGGAGGTTCCACTTCTGGTTCTCGGCGCCGTTGCAGTCCCAGATCCCGAGCTGGTTGCCGTTGGTGGTGGAGAAGCCCAGGTCGTCCAGGCAGCGGCCGGACTGGGGGTTGAGCAGCGAGCCGTCGCCGCGGGCCTGCCACTGCTGGGCGCCGCTGCCGTTGCAGTCGTAGATCTGGACCTTGGTGCCGTTGCCGGTGCCGCCGCCCGAGACGTCCATGCACTTGCCGAGGGCGCGGATCGTGCCGTCGACGCCGATCCGCCACTTCTGCGCGACCGTGCCGTTGCAGTCGTAGATCTGGACGGGGGTGCCGTTGCCGACGTTGGCGCCCTTCACGTCGACGCACTTGCTCGCGTAGCCGGAGATCTGGCCGGTCGGGCCGGCCGGCGGCGCGGCACCGAGGATGACGCGCGGGAACTGGACGGTGTCGCCGATGCCGCAGGAGGCGGAGGCGCTGCCGTCGCCCATCGCCAGGCCGCCGATGGCGGGGCGGGAGAACTGCACGGTGTGGGTGGAGTTCCAGTAGAGGCAGTTGGCGGTCACGGTCCAGGTCTGCATCGGGTCGAGGCCGCTACAGCTGCCGATGGCGTTCCAGGCGGAGGCCCACGCGGCACAGGCGGGGGCTGCCTGGGCGGAGGTGGCCGGTGTGGCCAGGGCGGCGGCCGCGGCGAGCAGGGCGGTGGTCAGCAGGGCGGAGGTTCGGCGCATCGGTCGGTCGTCCTTCCGGGTCGGGGAATCACGTCGACTCACCATCCGCACCGCCGTGGTGACGGAGCGTCGGATGTGTGGGCCGCGTGAAAGACTCGGGGGTGCCCGGTCGGCCGTCAACCGGCAGTCCACCGGCAACTGCCGGGTGCGGTCGGGCTGAGCAGCACCGCCGTCCCGGGCGGCAGTTTCACCGGGGCTGGAGGAAATGCCCCGGCGGGCGTCCCGGGAAAGCCGAACGGGCCCCGCACGCCCCCCTGGTGCGGGGAGGTGCGGGGCCCGTTCGGCGGTCCGGACGACCGTCAGTCGAACTTGCGGCGCTGGCGGCCGGTGCCGTAGTTGGCGCCGGACTTGGAGCCGCTGCCGGGCTTGGCGCGGCCGGCGGAGCGGCCGATGAAGCCGGCCGCCTGCGGGCGGTC
This sequence comes from Kitasatospora sp. NPDC101235, assembly GCF_044767505.1. Classification (NCBI taxonomy): domain Bacteria; kingdom Bacillati; phylum Actinomycetota; class Actinomycetes; order Kitasatosporales; family Streptomycetaceae; genus Kitasatospora; species Kitasatospora sp. NPDC101235. The sequence continues at coordinate 695,715 of NZ_JBIWNZ010000001.1, read as the reverse complement.
GCCCTGGGCGGCGGCGCCGAGGCGCTGCTTGGGGCGGGGGCGGCGCGGGTTGCCGTTCATGTCGACGTCGGTGGGCAGCGCGGAGCGCTTGCCGGGCCGGCGGCGCGGGGCGCCGGACTTGGCCCCGGCGGGCTTGTCTGCGCCGGCCTGGACCGCTCCGCCGGACGCGGCCTGGTCCGCGACGACCGGCACGGCCAGCGTCACCGGGACGCCGCTGGGCGTGCGGGCGCCGGTGATCCGGGCCAGGTCGGCGTCGCCCGGGCGGATCTTGGTGACGGTCGGGCGGATGCCGGCCACCGTCATCAGCCGGTTGACCTCGCGGCGCTGCTCGGGCAGCACCAGGGTGACGACCGTCCCGGACTCGCCGGCCCGGGCGGTGCGGCCGCCACGGTGCAGGTAGTCCTTGTGGTCGACCGGCGGGTCGACGTTGACGACCAGGTCCAGGCCGTCGATGTGGATGCCGCGGGCGGCGACGTTGGTGGCGATCAGCGCGGTGACGTGGCCGTCCCGGAACTGGTCCAGGACCCGGTTGCGCTGCGGCTGGGACTTGCCGCCGTGCAGCGCGGCGGCCTTCACGCCGTTGGCGAGCAGCTGCTTGGCCAGCCGGTCGGCACCGTGCTTGGTGTGCACGAACATGATCACGCGGCCGTCGCGGGAGGCGATGTGCGCGGTGGCGGAGGCCTTGTCGGTCAGCTCCAGCTGGAGCACGTGGTGGTCCATGGTGGTGACCGCGCCGGCCGAGGGGTCGACCGAGTGGGTCACCGGGTCGGCCAGGAAGCGCTTGACCAGCCGGTCGACGTTGCGGTCCAGGGTGGCGGAGAACAGCATCCGCTGCCCGCCCTCGGCGACCTGCTCCAGCAGCTTGCTGACCTGCGGCAGGAAGCCCATGTCGGCCATCTGGTCGGCCTCGTCGAGGACCGTGATCGCGACGTCGGAGAGATTGACGTCGCCGCGCCCGATCAGGTCGTCCAGCCGGCCCGGGGTGGCCACCAGCACCTCGGTGCCGCGGCGCACCGCGTTGGCCTGCCGGTTGATCGACATGCCGCCGACGACCGTGGTGATCCGCAGGTTGACGGCGGTCGCGTAGGGGGTGAGCGCATCGGTGACCTGCTGGGCCAGCTCGCGGGTGGGCACCAGGACGAGCGCCAGCGGGTGCCGGGCGTCTGCGCGGCGCCCGGCGGTTCGGGCGAGCAGCGGCAGGCCGAAGGCCAGGGTCTTGCCGGAGCCGGTGCGCCCGCGGCCGAGCACGTCGCGCCCGGCGATCGAGTCGGGCAGCGTGGCGGCCTGGATCGGGAACGGCTCGGTGACGCCCTCGCGGCCGAGCGCGGAGAGGATCGCCTTGGGCAGTTCGAGCTCGGCGAAGGACGCCGCCGGGGGCCGGGCCGGAGTGCCCTGGACCACGGTGAAGTCGGCGGCCTCGGGCGCGACGGCGGGCCGGCCCTGCTTGGGGGCGCCGCCGCGGCTGCGCGGCTTGCGCGTGCGGTCGCCGCCGGCGCTGCGGCGGGCCTGGTCGGTGGTGCGGGGGCCGCGGTCGCGCGGCGAGCGGGCAGGGGTGGTCACGGGATCTCCGTCCGTCGGTCGGCAGCCCGCGCTGCGGGCTGGGTCGGCCGTCGGAAAGGGAGGTGCGCCGCCCCGGCCGTACGGCGGCATGGGCGAGGGCCCGCACCGGTGAGGCGCGGGCCCTCGCTTCGCTGATCGCGAGTCAGCGTGGAGGCTGACGTCAGCCGATGAGGCGAATGTTCTCGGCCTGCGGGCCCTTCTGGCCCTGGGTCACGTCGAACTCGACCTGCTGGCCCTCGAACAGCTCGCGGAAGCCATTGGCCTGGATGTTCGAGTAGTGGGCGAACACGTCCGGGCCGCCCTCGGCCTGCTCGATGAAGCCGAAGCCCTTTTCGCTGTTGAACCACTTCACGGTGCCGGTAGCCATAACCGTCTCCTCTTACTGGGGCATCAGGGACCCACACCTCGTGAATCCCGGAGTAGCCGCGATCCCCATCCGGAGACTGAAACACCGGACAAAACAAATGCGCCTGTCGGTTGGAACCAGCAGGCGCACACCACGTTCATGGGAACCAAAACTGCAACTGCTTCGACTGTAGCACGGTGCCATCGGGGTTGACCGGGGATTTTCCCGCCCTACAGATCACGTTTGGTGGCTCCGCAAACAGGGCAGGCGGCGCCCCGCCGAAGCGGGACGCCGCCTGTGCACACCGGTCGGATCAGTGCCGGCCGGCCGGCTCCGGCACCCCGTGGGCACCGGCCAGCGGGGCCGGGCCCTCGCCGTGGCCGTGGCCCGGGGTGTCCGCGTGGCCGGGCCACCAGGCGCGGTGGCCGAGCAGCGCGGTGAGCGCCGGGGTGAAGAACATCGCCATCACGAAGGCCGCGATGAGGATGCCGATGGCGATCGAGAAGCCCATCTCGCTCATCAGGGTGTTTCCGGCCAGCAGCATGGTGCCGAAGGTCGCGGCCAGGATGAAGCCGGCCGCGGCCACCGTCGGGCCGCCGTGGCGGATCGCCTGGCTCGCCGCCTCGCGGGGGCTGCGGCCCTCGCGGGCCTCCTCGCGCAGTCGGGCGATCATCAGGATGTTGTAGTCGGTGCCGAGCGCGACCACGAACAGGTAGATCAGGATCGGCAGCATGAACATCAGGCCCTGCTCGCCCTTGATGTTCTGGAACAGCAGGGTGGTGGCACCGAGGGTGGCGCCGAACCCGAGGCCGACCGAGGCCATCAGGTACCAGGGGGCGACCACGCTGCGCAGCAGCAGGCCGAGGATCACCATGATCAGCACCGCGGCGATCGGGAAGACCAGGCTGTAGTCGTGGGCCATCGCCGTGTTGATGTCCTTGTACACGGAGGTGGTGCCGGCGACGTAGGCCTTGGTACCGGCGGGCGCGTGGTCGTGGGCGACCTTGCGGACCTCGCCGATGGTGTCGATGGCCTTGTTGCTGGCCGCCTCGTCCTTGAGGACGACGGTGATGTCGGCGGTGAGTCCGTCCTTGCTGACGCCGTGGCCGGGGTCCGGCATGGCGGCGCTGGACACCCCGCTCACCTTGCCCAGGTCCTCCACGTAGCCCTTGAGGCCGGCGACGTCGATCCTGTTGCCGTTCTGGCTGGTCAGGTAGATGTGGGCGGGGTCGGCGGCACCGGCCGAGTAGGCCTTGATCATGGTCTCCTGGACGACCATCGACTCCTTGTTCTTCGGCATCGAGCTGCCGGCCATGTCGAAGGTGCCCTGGTAGCCGAGCGCGGCGACTGCGAGGCCGGCCATCACCAGGCCGGAGAGCAGGGCTGCGGCGGCCGGACGGCGGCCGACGCCGCGGCCCATCGCGGCGAAGCGGGCGTTGGACGGCTCGCGCTGCCAGGCCTTGGAGGGCCAGAACAGGACCTTCTCCGGGATCAGGCAGAGGATCGCGGGCACCAGGGTGACCGAGGCGATCGCGGTGACGGCCACCGCGATCGCCAGCGAGGGGCCGAGCGCCTTGAACATGCCGAGGCTGGACAGGACGAGCACGGCGAAGGCGACCACGACGGCACCGGCGGCGGAGGCGATGGCCTCGCCGACCCGGCCGACCGCGTTGGCGACGGCCTGCTTGCGGTCGTCGCCGGCGCGCAGCCGCTCGCGGTAGCGGAACATCAGGAACAGGAAGTAGTCGGTGCCGACGCCGTAGAGCACGACGGTGAGGATCTGTTCCATCGAGTTGTCGGCCTTGAGCCCGAACACCTTGCTGGCGTCCGAGATCAGTCCGTTGGCGACCATCGAGTAGATGACCACCGAGAGGACCGGCAGCAGCGCGATGATCGGGCTGCGGAAGATGATCCCGAGCGTGAGCAGGATGATCACGACCGTGCCGAGGCCGATCAGCATGCCGGCCGTCTTGCCGGCGTCCTTCTGGTCCAGGTTCATCGCGGCCGGGCCGCCGACCTGGAACTTCAGGTTGCTGCCGGAGGCGAGCGCGGTGCCTTCGTCGCGGAGCTTCTTCGCGGCGTCGGTGAACTCGTCCGTCTGCATCTTGGTCTTGTCGATGGAGACCATCGACATCGCGTACTTGTGATCCTCGGAGTAGGACGCCGGGGAGACCGGGGTGACCATCTCGACCAGCGGGATCTTCTTGTCGGCCAGGCCCTGGGTGACCTTGGTCATGGCCGCCGCGTCGCCGTCGTCCAGCTTGCCGCCGTCGGTGCGCTCGAAGAGCAGCAGCGCGGAGGGCGAGATGTTGGACGGGAAGGCCTTCTGCTGGACCTCCGAGGCCTGGATGGACTCGTAGTGCTTGGGCAGGAAGGCCGCTTCATCGGAGTTGGCCTTCAGCGGCGGGGCGGTCGCGATGATCGCGACCGCGGCGATCAGCCATGCGCCGATCACCCACCACGGGCGGCGAACGACGAATTGTCCTAGTCGGTGGAACATGCTCGATGCCTCCTGGGCATGGTTCACCGCAGCCCTTGGGGGACGGGACGCTGGGCGACGGCAGGACCGGCGTGCGGAGTGCTGTGGACACTCCCTTGCCGGTCGGCAGGTAAGTAGGTCTGGGGCATCATCCTACGAGTACTTGCTTGCCGCCCGGCAAGGAGCCCCCGTCGCATTCAACCCCCGTGGCCGCCCCGAAGCGGCCCCGCTCCAGTTTCTCCCGGGCGCAACCCCGTTGACCTCGTGCTCCGGGTGGAGACTTCTCCCCCTCAGGGTGGAGGCGCACCCCCTACCCCCCAGGAGGAGATCTCGGGGTCCCGGGGTAGGGAAAACCCCACCCCGGCCCCGAGGCGAGCACCAGGGAAGGGCCACCCGCCAGCCGGATTACCCGTCAACCCCCGCTTCCCTACTGTCGATCGGGACGCCGGACCGCACCCGGCGCACGCCGACCGGCGGTTCTCCCGACCCAGGGCCGCCGCCGCTCCCGTCCGGCGACGACCGCCGCTCTCCCAGGGGGGAACCACCGTGAAGCCCGTGAAGTCCGTGAAGTCCAGACTCGGCCTGGCGGCCGCGATGGGTGCCTGGAGCGCCCGGCACCGGAAGACCGCCGTGTTCGGCTGGCTGCTCTTCGTCGTCCTGGCCGCCGCGCTCGGCACCGTGCACGGCAGCACCAAGGTGACCGACGCCGAGTCGATCCCCGGACAGGTCTCCCGGGCCGCGCGGATCCTCGACGAGGCGGGGCTGAAGAGCCCGGCGGGCGAGACCGTCCTGGTCCAGAGCTCCACCCGCAGCGCCGACGAACCGGAGTTCCGCGCCGCCGTCGGCCAGGTGATCGCCGCCGTGAACGGCACCGGCCAGGCCGCCGAGGTCCGTTCGCCGTACGACACCAAGGCGGTCTCCGCGGACGGCCACTCCGCGCTCGTGATGCTGACGCTCAAGGGCGACCGCACCGAGGCGGTGGAGCACGTCCAATCGGTGCTGGACGCGGTGGCCGGCGTGCAGAAGCAGAACCCGGACCTGACCGTGGTCCAGCTCGGCGACGCCAGCTCCGGCAAGTGGATGCAGGACCAGTTCACGAACGACTTCGCCCGCGCCGAGTGGACGGCCGTGCCGCTCGCCCTCGGCATCCTGCTGGTCGCCTTCGGCGCGCTGGTCGCCGCCGTGCTGCCGGTGGTGCTCGCGCTCACCGCCTTCGTCGCCGCCGCCGGACTGGTCGCGCTCAGCAGCGGGTTCCTGCACACCAGCAACGACGCCAGCTCGGTGATGCTGCTGGTCGGCCTCGCCGTCGGCGTCGACTACTGCCTCTTCTACCTGCGCCGCGAACGCGAGGAGCGGGCCGCCGGGCGGGACGCGGCCACCGCGCTGGCCGTGGCCGCCGCCACCAGCGGCCGGGCGGTGCTGGTCTCCGGCGTCACCGTGGTGGTCGCCATGGCCGGGATGTTCCTCACCGGGATCGCCACCTTCCGCTCGATGGCCTACGCCACCATCGTGGTCGTGATCACCGCCGTGCTCGGCTCGCTCACCGTGCTGCCCGCGCTGCTGTCGATGCTCGGCGACCGGGTGGAGAAGGGCCGGGTGCCGTTCCTCGCCAAGCTGCGCCGGCCGGACGCCGCGCAGACCGGCGGACGGTTCTGGAACGCGGTGCTGACCCCGGTGCTGCGCCGCCCGCTGGCCGCCACCGTGCTCGCCGGCGCCTTCCTGCTGGCCCTGGCCGCGCCGATGCTCACCATGCACACCGCCAACCTGACCTTCCAGCAGCAGCTGCCCAAGGGCAACGCGCTGGTCGCCGCCTCGCAGAAGATCGAGGCCGCCTTCCCCGGCAGTCCCGGCCCCGCCACCGTCGTGATCAAGGCCGCCGACATCGACTCCCCCGCGATGACCGCCGCGATCGCCGACCTCAGGGCGAAGGCCCTGGCCAGCACGCTGATGCACGGCCCGGTGGAGGTCGCCGTGCACGCCGACCGGAACGTCGCCACCGTCGACATCCCGCTCAACGGCACCGGCAACGACGCCACCAGCAACGACGCCCTGAAGAGCCTGCGCGAGGACCTGGTGCCCGCCACCGTCCTCAAGGTGCCCGGCACCGAGGCCCCGGTCACCGGCCGCACCGCCGGGTCGTACGACTTCAACCACAAGATGACCGGCTCGATGCCGCTGGTCTTCGCCTTCGTGATCGCCTTCGCCTTCCTGCTGATGCTCACCTCGTTCCGCTCGCTGGCCGTCGCCGTCACCGCCGTGGTGCTCAACCTGTTCTCGGTGGGCGCCGCGTACGGGGTGCTGACGCTGGTCTTCCAGCACGGCGTGGGCGCCTCTCTGCTGGGCACCGCCGGGGTCGGCGCGGTGGAGTCCTGGGTGCCGCTGTTCCTCTTCGTGATCCTCTTCGGGCTCTCGATGGACTACCACGTCTTCGTGGTCTCCCGGATCAAGGAGGGCCACGACCGCGGCCTGCCGACCCGGGCCGCGATCGCCCACGGCATCCGTTCCACGGCCGGGGTGGTCACCAGCGCCGCGGTGATCATGGTGGCGGTGTTCGCCGTCTTCGGATCGCTGTCCATGCAGGTCATGAAGCAGATGGGCGTGGGCCTGGCGGTCGCGGTGCTGATCGACGCCACGGTGATCCGCGGGGTGCTGCTGCCCTCGGTGATGACCCTGCTGGGCGACCGCAACTGGTACCTGCCGCGCTGGCTGAACTGGCTGCCGGACCTCTCGCACGGCGAATCCGTCCCGCCGCTCGACGCCGATCGGGCCCTGCACGCCCAGCCGGCCGCCCCGGCGGAGGGTGCGCGCCACCGCAGGGCCGGGGTCTGAGCCTCCCGGCACCCAAGACGCGTCCGACGCCGGGCCCCGCAGCGCGCGGGGCCCGGCGTCCGTGCGTCATGATGATCACCGTCCGGGATCCCCCGGGATGAACGTCGGCGGAACGGAACCCCAGTCATGATCCCCTTCGACGAGGGCCGCGCCCGGCTGCTGCTCGCCCGGGCCTGCGAGTCGGCCGGGCTGGCCGCCCCCGACGGGGCCACGCTGCTCGCGCTCGGCGAGAACGCCGTCTTCGACCTCGGCGACCCGGCCGTGGTCGCCAAGGTCGGCCGCGGCCCCGAGCTGTACGACCGGGCGCACCGCGAGCTGGCCCTCGCCCACTGGCTGGCCGGGCAGGACGTGCCGGTGGTCCGCCCGTACGACGCGGTGGCACCCGAACCGCAGCTGGCCGACGGCCACCCGGTCACCTTCTGGCACCGGCTCGCGCCCGCCGTCCGGCCCGCCCGTCCGGTCGACCTCGCCCCGCTGCTGCGCGCCCTGCACCGGCTGCCGCTGCCGCCCTTCACGCTGGGCCGGCGCGACCTGCTGGCCCCGGTCGAGCGCTGGCTGGCCTCCGCCGAGGGCCACGTCGACCCCGCCGACGTCGCCTTCCTGCGCCACCGCCGGGACGCCTTCGAGGCCGCCCTGCCCGACCTCGTCCCGCAGCTGCACCCCGGGGTGATCCACGGCGACGCGCTGCCGCGCAACGTCCAGATCGGCCCGGACGGGCCGGTGCTGCTCGACCTGGAGTTCATGGCGAACGACCTGCGCGAGCACGACCTGGTCGTCCTCGCACTCAGCCAGGACCGGTACGGCGTGCCCGCCGAGGAGTACCGGGCGTTCACCGCGGCGTACGGCTGGGACGTGCGCGAGTGGTCCGGCTTCACGGTGCTGCGCGGCGCCCGGGAGACCGCCAGCGCCTCCTGGGTGGCGCAGCAGGCGGCCAGCAGCCCGGCCGCGCTGAAGGAGTTCCGGCGCCGGGTCGACTCGCTGCGGGACGGGGCCACCGAGGTGCGCTGGTACCCGTTCTGACGGCGCTCTCCGTTACCGGCGTCGGCGCGAAGACGCCACCGGGGCGGGTGTGAGAAGACTCTTACGGCGGTTCGGTCCGGCCCGCAACCGGGGAACGTACGATCGGCGTCCTGTCGGACAGTCGTCCTGACCCGAGAGACCGGCACCCTACTCGCACCTCAGGAGCCGCCGCCATGCACCGGACCGCCCACCGCCCCTCCACCCCGACCCGACCGTCCCGCTCCCGGCGCCGACTGTTCGCGGGCTGCGTCGCGGTGGCCGCCGCCCTGGGGCTGGCCGCGTGCGGGACCGCCAGCGGGGCGCTCCGGTCGCCGAGCGCGGCGGCGCCGTCCGGGACGCAGTCCCCGGTCGCCGCCCAGCCGAGCGGGACGGCGGCGGCCACCATCGCGCCGACCCCCGGCCCGGACGCCGTACCGCCGGGTTCCCCGGCCCCGGCCGCCCCCTCCTCCGCCCCGGCGGCTGCGCCGAAGTCGACCCCGCCGGCGGCCACGGGCGCCCCGGCGGCCTCCGCCGCGCCGGCCGCCCCGACCGCGTCGGCGACTCCGACCGCACCAGCCACTTTGACCGCACCGGCCGCCGCGCCGTCCTCGCCCGCCGCGCCGCCCCCGCACACCGGGGCGGGCACCGTCATCGGCTCCACCGCCTCCGGCGGCCGCACCGTCGCGCTCACCTTCGACGACGGCCCCGGCCCGGCCACCGGCCAGATCCTCGACCTGCTGGCCCAGTACCACGCCAAGGCCACCTTCTGCGAGATCGGCCAGAACGCCGCCGCCAACCCCGCCATGGTCAAGCGCATACTGGCCGCCGGGCACCGGCTCTGCGACCACAGCGTCCACCACCCGCAGCCGTTCGCGAAGCTCCCGCACGACAAGGCCGTGTACGAGATCACCGCCGCCCGGGACATGATCGTCCAGGCGGGCGGCCCCGGCACCGAGGTCGGCTGGTTCCGTGCCCCGGGCGGCGGCTTCAACAGTGACAACGAGCACATCACCGCGGGCCTCGGGATGTCCTCGCTCGGCTGGTCCGTCGACCCGCGCGACTGGTCGCGTCCGGGGACGCCGGCCATCGTCTCGGCCGTGCAGAAGCAGCTCAAGCCCGGCGGCGTGGTCCTGATGCACGACGGCGGCGGCGACCGCAGCCAGACCGTGGCCGCGCTCAAGCAGCTGCTGCCCTGGATGGTCGCCCAGGGGTACACCTTCGACTTCCCGGCCGCGTAGCACGGTCGGCGGTCGGCGGTCGGCGGTCGGCGGTCGGCGGTCGGCGGTCGGCCCGAGGCTCTCCCCCTCGTTCACCCGGTGGACGAGGGCGCACACGCCGCCCGCCACAGCCGGCCGGGCGTCAGTCGACGCGCAGCCGGTAGACCTGCCGCGAGCCGCCTTCCGGGCCCGGGCCGGCGGCCTCGGCCGGGGTGAAGCCCAGCCGCTCGTAGAAGACCCGGGCGCCGCTCGCCACCGCGCCCGGGTGGTCCGGGCCGAAGGTCACCACCTCGACGGTGGCCGGGCCCCGGACGTGGCGGCACAGCACGTCCTCGACCAGCTCCCGGCCGACGCCGGTGCCCCGGGCGCGCCCGGCCACCACGAGCCAGTGCAGGTGGTGCACCGGGGGCCGCTCGGGCCCCGCGTTCCCGGCGCCGAACAGCAGGCCGCCGAGCAGCCCCCGGTCATCCTCGGCGACGGTCGCCAGGCCCCGGTCGGTGCTGCTGCGCACCGCGCGGTGGAAACCCGGCTCGGCGACCATCGGGCCGAACCAGTGCTCGACCTCGGCGGCGAGGGCGAGGAAGCCGGGCAGGTCCGCGGGGAGGGCCGGGCGTACCGTCACCGGGCGGGCCATCGCGGGTCGACCACGGCCTGCGGGTCCTTGCCGCGGCGCAGCCAGGCCTGGAGGCCCTCGGCCCACTGCCGGTACCAGTCGATCTGCCGCCGGTGCAGTTCGGCGAGCGGCACCGCTCCCACCTCGGCCGGGTAACGCCCGGCCAGCGCGACGGCGACCCGGACGGCGGCCAGCGCGTCGCTGCCCGCCTCGTGGGCGTCCGTCAGCTCCACCCCGTACAGCTCGCAGACCCGCTGCAGGGTGCGCGAGCCCTTGCGGTACTTGTCCACGGCCCGGTCGATCACCAGCGCGTCCAGCACCGGCCCGACCGGCCGGCCCAGGCGCTCGGCGAGCGTCGCCAGCCCGTATCGGCGCAGCTCGGCGTCGAGCAGCGACAGGTCGAACGGTGCGTTGAACGCCACCACCGGCCGTCCGGCGGCGATCCGCTCGCACAGTGCGGCGGCTATCTCCTCCACCGCCTCCTTCGCCGGTCTGCCCTTGCTCCGCGCCACTTCGTCCCCGATCCCGTGGATCGCCTCCGCCTCGGCGGGTATCGGCACCCCGGGGTCGATCAGCCAGTGCGCGGCCCCCACCCGGGCGGCCCCGACCGTGTCCACGAGCGCGGCCGTGACGATGCGGTCCACGGCCGGGTCGGTGCCCGTGGTCTCCAGGTCGAAGCCGACCAGTGGCTGCTGCCACCAGCTCATCAGGTGTGTCCTTCCGTCCTGCCTCTCGAAACAGCCCCTATCATCACCCGCCCCACCGACAACCCGGCCGGGGGGAGCCCGGTCGTCCTCGTCACCGTGCCTCGTGCCCCGGCCGCTCGGTGCGGCCGGGCACGGGCCCGGTCAGGCCGCCCGGCCGGCCGGGCGGGCGAGGGCGAGGCGGCTGGGGAGGACGCTCGCCGCGACGGCGAGCAGCAGGCACAGGGCGGTGCTCGCGCCGAGGGGCGCCCAGGGCAGCCGCAGGTCGAGGGTGGTCTGACCGGCCAGGATGCGGTGGTTGAGCAGTGCGGTGGTGCCGTACTGGGTGAGCGCGGTGACGGCGAGGGCGAGCAGGGCGGCGGTGGCGACGACCAGGACGGCCTCCAGCGCGACCATCCACGTCACCTGGCGGCGCACCGTGCCGGACAGTCGCAGCACGTCGAAGTCGCCCCGGCGGTCGGCGGTGCTCATCACCATGGTGTTGACGATCGCGATCAGCGCGTAGAGCAGCGCGGGCCCGAGGATCGTGGTGGTGGCGATCCAGGCGTAGTGGGCGCCGGGGTCGGGCCCGGGGTCGCGGGCATCGGTGAGGGTGCCGCCGAGCCGGTCGGCCGGTTCGGCGTCGAGGTGGACGGCGGCGGGGCGGGCGCCTGCCAGGTGGCCGGCGGTGGCCTCGCCGCTGAGCAGGACCTCGTCCAGGCCGAGCTGGGTGCGGTAGACCAGGACGAGCCGCAGGCTGGTGACGGTGCCGTCGGCGAGGCGCAGGTTGACCTGGTCGCCGAGCTTCCAGCCGTGGCCGCGGACCTGGTCGGTGGAGGCGGCGAGGGTGGCGCCGCGCAGGTCGGCGGCACTGCCGCCGACGGTGGGCAGGGTCCAGGCGGTGGCGAGGTCGCCGTCGACGACGGTGGCGGCGGACGGCACGCTGGCGGGCGAGTCCTCGCCGTGGTCGTCGAAGGCGGGGGCGGCGGCGCCGAGGCCGGTGACCACGGTGGCGGTGGTGGCGGTGGCGTGCAGGCCTGGCCGGGTGGCGGTGAGCCGGTGGGCGGCGTCGGCGGGCAGCGGGGCGGCGGCGGGGCGCAGCACGTACCGGGCGGCGGTGGTGGCCCGGTTCTGGGCGGTCATGGCGTCGGCGAAGGCGGCGGTGGAGCCGACCACGGTGCCGGTGAGCGCGATGGTGAGGAAGGCCGGGGTGGCGGTGGAGACGGTGCGGCGCACGGCGGTGAGGGCGTTCTGCCGGGCGAGCAGCGGCGCGGCGGCGACGGCCCGGGTGAGCGGGGCGCTGAGCAGCCGGACCAGCGGCGGGACGAGGACGGGTGCGAACAGGGCGAGCGCGGTGATGGTGAGCAGGTCGGCGCCGAGCACCCACTGGGAGGCGAGCTGCGGGTCGTCGGGCTGGTCACCGGGGGCGGGGGGCATGGTGGGCGCGGCCAGGTAGTAGCCGACGGTGGCGGCCAGGGCGAGCAGTCCGAGCAGGGCGCAGGTCCAGCGCAGCGGGGTCATGACCCTGCGGTCGGCGGCGGCGTCGCCGAGCGCCTCGACGGCGCGCACCCGGCCGGCCCGCAGGGCGGCGGTGACGGCGCCGAGCAGGGCGACGAGGAGGCCGACGGCGGCGGCGAGCAGCATCGGCCCGGCGGCGGGGTGCGCGGTGAAGCCCTCGGGGGCGGCGCCGCGGGCGACCAGCCAGGCGGCGAGCGCGGGTGCGCCGGGCAGTGCGAGCAGGCAGCCGCTAACGGCGGCGGCGAGGGCGACGACGGCGGCCTCGCCGGTGATCAGCCAGACGATCTGCCGGGGTGTGGCGCCGACGGCGCGCAGCATCGCGATCTCCTGGCGGCGCTGGGCGACGGCGAAGGCGAAGGTCCCGGCGACGACGAAGACGGCGACGAAGGCGGCCATCGCGGCGGTGAACTGGAGCACCTTGTGCAGCGAGGGCGCGCCGAGCGGGGAGTCGTCGCCGGCGGTGTCGTTCAGCAGGCTGCCGGTGGTGGCGACGAGCAGGACGCCGAGGGTGAGGGCGACGTAGGAGCCGGCGAAGGCGGCCTTGCGCCGCCGCAGGCTCGCGGCGGCGACCGGCAGCAGGGTGGCGAGCGAGGTCATGCGCCCGCCTCGCTGCGCTCGGCAGGGGCATTCGCCCACGCACGCCTTTCGATGACTCTCTCGCTTCGCTCGTTCATGCCGCCGTCTCCAGGGCGGTCATCCGCTCGGCGACCTGCTGGGCGGTGGGGTGGGGCAGGTCGTCGACGATCCGGCCGTCGGCGAGGAAGAGCACGCGGTCGGCGTGGGCGGCGGCGACCGGGTCGTGGGTGACCATGACGGTGCTCTGGCCCTCGCGGTCGACGAGGTCGCGCAGCAGGGCGAGGACGTCCCGGCTGCTGGTGGAGTCGAGGGCGCCGGTCGGCTCGTCGGCGAACAGCATCCGCGGCCGGGTGATCAGTGCGCGGGCGATCGCGACGCGCTGCTGCTGGCCGCCGGAGAGCTGGGAGGGCAGGTGCCGGGCGCGCTCGCCGAGGCCGACCTGGGCGAGGGCGCGGTGCACCTCGGCGCGGTCGGGGCGGCGGCCGGCCAGTCGCAGCGGCAGGCCGACGTTCTGTTCGGCGGTGAGCGGGCCGACCAGGTTGAAGGCCTGGAAGACGAAGCCGATCCGCTGCCGGCGCAGCACCGTCAGCTCGGTCTCGCCGAGCCCGGCGAGGTCGGTCCCGTCCAGGGTGACCCGGCCGCTGTCGGGCCGGTCGAGGCCGGCGCAGCACTGCAGCAGGGTGCTCTTGCCGGAGCCGGAGGGCCCCATGACGGCGGTGAAGCCACCGCGGGCGAACTCGACGTTCACCCCCCTGAGCGCCCGTACGGCCTCCGGCCCGGTTCCGTAGGTGCGGTGTACGTCGACGAGGCGCAGCACGGCCCCGTCCTCCCCCGTGATCTTCACGGTAGCCACACCTACCACGGGCTCCGCGGTCCGGACCAGGTGGCTTGGGGGAATCGTTACGCCGTCAGCCGGCGGGCCTCGGCAAGGACTTCGGCGTCCAGTTCCGCCCTGGTCCTGGTGCTGTAGTCGAGGGTGCCGTACTCGTCGTCGAGGCACGCGAGCGGGTCGGCCGGGTCGAATTCGTGCCCGAACCGCCTGTGGACCCGGTAGGTCAGGTCCTGCGGCCCGTACTCGCCGGCCAGCAGCCGGGCGGCGAGCGCCCGCAGGACGGCCTGCTTGCCGGGCACGCCGCCGGGCGGGTGGAAGGCCAGTCCGAACTCGGCGAGCGCGGGCGGCAGCAGGTCCGGCACCAGGCCGGACGCCTCCCCGTTCGGGCAGGCGGCGAGGGCGGTGAGGGCCTCGCCGTCGAAGCCGGCGACGAGCGCGGCGCAGGCGGTGTCGACCACCTCGACGGCGGTCAGTTCCCCGGCGCTCCACAGCAGGGCCGCGGCCCGCAGCCGTTCGGCGGCCGGGTCGGTGCACACTGTCGGCACCGGGCGGACCAGGAAGGCGTCGACCGGGTCCTCGTGCTCCGGCCGGAAACCGTGCCGCTCGTACAGGCGGCGGGCGGCACTGCCCTGCAGGACGTTCAGGCGGACGGGTTCGCCCGCCGCGTCGGCCTCGTCGAGGAGGTGCCGCAGGACGGCGGTGCCGAGGCCGTGGCCCTGGTGGCCGGGGCGGAGGTAGAAGTGCTCCAGCAGCCGACCGCCCTGTTCGGCGGGGCGGACGGTGACGGAGCCGGCGAACGCGCGGCCGACCAGCACGATCGAGGTGTGCCCGGGTGAGAAGCCGTCGCGCAGCCGCTGGCGGACCCGGTGCTCGTCGTAGCGGCCGAGCCGTTCGAGGTCGGCCCGCATGGCCTCGGCCCGCAGCTCGGCGACGGCTTCGACGTCGGCGGTCGTGGCGGGGCGCAGGCTCCAGTCGGCATAGGTGTTCACGAGCCGCAGTCTGACAGCCGCGCCACCGCGCCGACCATGGATTTTGTCAGGACACGGGCCGGGAGTCGGCCCAGACGCCCTCGAACTCCTCGCGGTAGACCTCCAGCAGTCCCGGCTCGGTGCCGCCGGGCTGCTGGCCGGCGCCGCCGCGCAGCACCAGGGCCGGGGACTCCATGCCGCGGGCGCGGCGCAGGTAGGGCTGGATGACGCCGAGGTCGCGGCCCTGCCGGCGGCCGCCCGCCTGGCCGGTCGTGCGGGGGCCCTCGACCAGGTAGGCGGTGAAGCGCGGGGTCTCGTCGAAGACCCGGATCTCGAAGCCGCCCTGGTCCCGCAGCCGGGCCCGGACCCGCCGCACGTGCATGATGTTCATCTCGATGGAGCGCGACAGCTCGCTGCGCCCGAGGCCGAGTTCGCGTTCGCGGCGGCGCACCGCGCTGCTCGCCGGGTTGAGGAAGAGCAGCCGCACCCGGCAGCCCTCGCCGGCGAGGCGTACCAGGCGTTTGCCGGTGTAGTTCTGGCAGAGCATGCCGAGGCCGATGCCGAGCGCGTCGAGGCGCCGGGCGCCGTCCAGCAGGTCCTCCACCGGCAGGTCGCGCTGGAGCCGGACGCGGTCGGCGTGCACCGCGACGACGTCCGCGTACCGGCCGGCCACCAGGGACTCGACCACGTCGGCGGGCACGCCGCCGGCGCCGCCGTCCAGCACGGCCAGCAGCCGGGCGGCGGCCCGCTCGGTCTGGGCCAGCACGGTCTGGGTGAGCACCCGGTTGCGGGAGACCACGTGCCGGGCCACTTCCAGTTCGTCGAGCGCCAGCTCGATCTCGCGCCGGTCGGCCAGGTACGGCTCGAAGCACGGCCAGTGCTGCACCATCAGCTCGCGCAGCTGGGGCAGGGTGAGGAAGACCAGCGGGTCGTCGTCGGCCGGGTCGAGCAGGTAGCCCTTGCGGCGGCTGACCTCGCGCACGGCCCCGGCGCGGTGGGCCCACTCCTCGCCGGCCGGCCCGGCGGCGGCGGTGACCCAGTCCTCGCCGTGGGCGGGGGCGTAGATCGGGTGCAGCACCTCGTCGACCAGGGCGCGCAGCCGCTGTTCGACCAGGTTGAGCCAGACGTAGGCGCGGCCGGACAGCCGGACCCGCTGGTAGGCGTCCTCCCACTCGGCGACCGACCAGGCCAGTGCGGGTATCTCGACCGGGCCGCTCTGGGCGGGCACCAGGGCCCGGCCGGTCAGGGTGGGGCGCATGACCACCGTGGGCGCCTCGCTGCGGGCCGCGCCCCGGTCGGGGCCGCCGGGCCCGGAGCCACGGCCGCCGGCGGGGAACACCATGCGCCACCTCATCTGGTTGCTGCGGCTGGCCCCCGCGGGCGCGGGGACCGTCGAAATTCCTGGCGGCCCGCCCGGGCGGCGGGACGATCAAGGGTACTGCCCGCCACGAGCCGCTCGCAGCCGGATGCCCGGGGGCCCTTCCGCACCATCCGCCGCGTTCTTCACACGAATGCCCGACGGACGCTCATTCGGCCCAACCCGGGCCGGATCTCCCGGCCGCCGGGGACGGGCTCGGGGAGTATGCGCTGTGCCGTGCGTCACGGCGCACGGTCACGCACATGCCCGGCCGTCCGGCCGGGAAGAGAGCGTCCGGGTCCGGGCAGGCGGTCGGGCCGTTGTCGGACTACATGTCAGTTTCTGTCGGCAGCAAGGAAGTTGAGGAGTCATGCAGGTCTGGCCCGGTACGCCCTACCCGCTCGGCGCCACCTACGACGGGGCCGGCACCAACTTCGCGGTGTTCTCGGAGAGCGCCGACCGGATCGAGCTGTGCCTGATCGCCGAGGACGGCTCCGAGACGGCCGTCGAACTGCGCGAGACGGACGCCTTCGTCCGGCACGCCTACCTCCCGGGCGTCCAGCCCGGCCAGCGCTACGGCTTCCGCGTGCACGGCCCGTACAACCCGGGCCTGGGGCAGCGGCACAACAGCGCCAAGCTGCTGCTGGACCCGTACGCCAAGGCGATGAGCGGGCACATCGACTGGGACGAGTCGGTCTACGGCTACCACTTCGGCGCCCCTGAGCGCCGCAACGACCTGGACTCCGCCCCGCACACCATGCACTCGGTGGTGATCAACCCGTACTTCGACTGGGGCACCGACCGCCCGCCGCGCACCGACTATCACCGCACCGTCATCTACGAGGCCCACGTCAAGGGCCTCACCCGGCTGCACCCGGGCATCCCCGAGGAGATCCGCGGCAGCTACGCGGGCCTGGCCCACCCGGCGGTGATCGAGCACCTGGCCAAACTCGGCGTCACCGCGATCGAGCTGATGCCGGTGCACCAGTTCGTCCGCGACCACCGGCTGCGGGACCTGGGCCTGGCCAACTACTGGGGCTACAACACCGTCGGCTTCTTCGCCCCGCACTCCTCCTACTCCTCCACCGGCGACCGCGGCCAGCAGGTACAGGAGTTCAAGTCCATGGTCAAGGCGCTGCACGCGGCCGGGATCGAGGTGATCCTGGACGTCGTCTACAACCACACCGCCGAGGGCAACCACCTGGGGCCGACGCTGTCGCTGCGCGGCCTGGACAACGTCTCCTACTACCGCCTCGCCCAGGACCAGCGCTTCTACGAGGACACCACCGGCACCGGCAACAGCCTGCTGATGCGCAGCCCGCACGTGCTCCAGCTGATCATGGACTCGCTGCGCTACTGGGTCACCGAGATGCGCGTGGACGGCTTCCGCTTCGACCTCGCCGCCACCCTCGCCCGGCAGTTCCACGAGGTGGACCGGCTCTCCTCCTTCTTCGACCTGGTCCAGCAGGACCCGGTGGTCTCCCAGGCCAAGCTGATCGCCGAGCCCTGGGACCTCGGCGAGGGCGGCTACCAGGTGGGCAACTTCCCGCCGCTGTGGACGGAGTGGAACGGCATGTACCGGGACACCGTGCGCGACCTGTGGCGCGGCGAGAACGCGGCCCTCGCCGAGTTCGGCTCCCGGCTCACCGGCTCCTCCGACCTCTACCAGGACGACGGCCGCCGCCCGATCGCCTCGATCAACTTCGTGACCTGCCACGACGGTTTCACCCTGCGCGACCTGGTCTCGTACAACGAGAAGCACAACCAGGCCAACGGCGAGGACAACCGGGACGGCGAGGCCTTCAACCGCTCCTGGAACTGCGGCGTCGAGGGCCCCGCCGCCGACCCGGCCGTCGAGGAGCTACGGGAGCGCCAGCAGCGCAACTTCATCGCCACCCTGATGCTCTCCCAGGGCGTGCCGATGCTCTCGCACGGCGACGAGCTCGGCCGCACCCAGCTGGGCAACAACAACGCCTACTGCCAGGACAACGAGCTCACCTGGGTGCACTGGCCCGAGGGCGACGGGCCGCAGGCGCGGCTGCTGGAGTTCACCCAGGGAATGATCTGGCTGCGCCGCGACCACCCGGTGTTCCGGCGGCGGCGGTTCTTCCACGGCCGGCCGGTGTCCGGGCGCGCGGGTGCGGGCACCCACGGTCCGGGCGCACGGGGCGCGGCCGCGCCGTCCACCGGCGGGTTCGACGACCTGACCGACATCGCCTGGTTCACCCCGGCCGGGGAGGAGATGACCAAGCGCAACTGGGGCGCCAGCTACGCCAAGTCGCTGACCGTCTTCCTCAACGGCTACGCGATCTCCGAACCGGACCGGCGCGGCGGCCGGATCGTCGACGACTCCTTCCTGCTGATGTTCAACGCCCACTTCGAACCGCTGGAGTTCACCGTGCCCGCCGACCACGGGCAGGAGTGGCAGGTCGTGGTCGACACCGCGCAACCCCGGCTGCCCGCCCCGGGCACGGGCGCCCGGGTCAAGGCCGGGGACGCCCTGTGGCTCACCGACCGCTCGCTGATGGTGCTGCAACGGCCCGCCTAGGGAACGCGCGGGACCTTCGGACAGCCGGGGGCGGTCACCTGTTCGGATCAGCAGCGGGTCTTGGCGGCGGGCTCCCCCGGGTACCTATGGAGCTATGACCCCCGCCGCCGAGCCCGCGCAGCCCCGCCCGGCCGCCACCGTCCCCTCGTCGTCGTACCGTCTCCAGCTCCAGCCCGGCTTCACTCTCCGCGACGCCACCGCCGCCGTCCCCTACCTCGCCGCGCTCGGCGTCTCCCACCTGCACCTGTCCCCGCTGCTGGAGGCCGTCCCCGGCTCCACCCACGGCTACGACACCGTCGACCACGCCCGGATCAGCGAGCAACTCGGCGGCGAGCCGGCGCTGCGCGAGCTGGCCGCCGCCGCGCACCGCCACGGCCTGCGGCTGATCGCCGACGTGGTGCCCAACCACATGGCCGTGCCCGCCCCCGAACGGCTCAACCGGCCGCTGTGGCAGGTGCTGCGCGACGGGCCCGACTCGCCGTACGCGCACTGGTTCGACATCGACTGGACCGCCCAGGCGGGCCCCGTCGACGCGCCCGGGCGCGGACGGGTACTGCTGCCGCTGCTCGGCGACCGGCTCGGCGCCGTACTGGACCAGCTCACCGTGGACGCCGGCACACTGCGCTACCACGAGCACGAGCTGCCGCTGCGCCCCGGCACCGAGGAGCTGCCGCTGCCCGAGCTGCTCGCCCGCCAGTGGTACCGGCTGGCCTGGTGGCGGCTGGCCCGCACCGAGCTCAACTACCGCCGCTTCTTCACCGTCAACGAGCTGATCGCACTGCGGGCCGAGGACCCGGAGGTGTTCGCCGCCACCCACGCCGTGCTGCTCGGGCTGCACGCCGACGGCGTCCTGGACGGCTTCCGGATCGACCACCCGGACGGGCTCGCCGACCCGCGCGGCTACCTGCGGCGCCTGGCAGCGGCCACCGGTGGGGCGTACGTCGTGGTCGAGAAGATCCTCACCGGCGACGAGCGGCTGCCCGAGGACTGGCCGGTGGCCGGCACCACCGGCTACGACGCGCTGCGCCGGATCGACGGCGTGCTCACCGACCACGCGGGCGCCTGCCGGCTGGCCGGGGCCTACGAGTCCTTCCGGCACGGCGGCCCGATCCGGGACCTCTGCGAGGACCCGCACCCCGCGATCGCCGCCGCCCGGCGCGGCCGGGCCGACATGACCGGGCCGGACGGCGAACTCGCCGCCGAGGTCGAGCGACTGGTGCGGATCGCGCTGCGGATCGGCGCCGCCGAGCCCGCGCACGCCGACCACTCGCCCGGGCAGCTGCGCGCGTCGCTCGGCCGGCTGCTCACCGGCTACCCGGCGTACCGGCCGTACACCCGGCCCGGCGAGGCGCCCTCGACGGCGTCCGTGGAGCAGCTGCGGGCGGCCCTGGACGGTTCCGCCGACGCGACCGACCAGCTGGTGGCCGCGCTCGCGCTCGGCGAGCTGGGCCGCGGCGCGGACAAGGACGAGTTCTGCGCGCGCTTCGCCCAGACCGCCGCCGCGGTGGCCGCCAAGGGCGTCGAGGACACCGCCTTCTACCGCTGGAACGCGCTGCCCGGCCTCAACGAGGTCGGCGGCGAGCCCGCCCGGCCCGGACTGCACCCGGAGGAGTTCCACGACTGGTGCCGCTACCTGGAGCGCACCTGGCCGCACAGCATGACGGTGCTCTCCACCCACGACACCAAGCGCAGCGCCGACGCCCGGGCCCGGCTCGCCGTGCTCGCCGAGCGGCCGGACGCGTGGGCCGCCGAGGCCGCCTCCTGGTCCACCGCCGCGGGCCCCGGCTTCGACCGGGACGCCGACTGGCTGCTCTGGCACACCCTGGTCGCCGCCTGGCCGATCGACCCGGACCGGCTGGTCGCCGCCCTGCTCAAGGCCGCTCGTGAGGCCAAGCTGCGCACCTCCTGGACCACCCCCGACCCGCGCTACGAGCAGGCCCTGGAACAGCGCGCCCGCTCGGTCTACGGCAACCCGGGGCTGCTCCCCCGGATCGAGGGCGCCGTGCACGCCCTCGCCCCGTACGCCCGTGCCAACACCCTGGCCGCCGCCCTGCTGCACCTCACCGTGCCGGGCGTGCCGGACCTCTACCAGGGCAGCGAGGAGCCGCTGTACACCCTGGTGGACCCGGACAACCGGGGCGTGGTGGACCTCGGTGCGCTCGCCGTGCGGCTCACCGACGCGGCCACGCCGCGCCCCGGCGACCTCGCCCGGGAGAAGCTGCACCTCACCACCACGGCACTCCACCTGCGCCGCGCCCGCCCGCTCGGCGCCTACCGGCCGTTGCACGCCGTGGGGCTCTCCGGCGACCACCTGCTGGCCTTCGCCCGGGGGGACGACGTGGTCACCGCCGTCACCCGGCTGCCGTACGGGCTGGAGCGGGCGGGCGGCTGGCGCGACACGGTGCTGGAGCTGCCCGCGGGCGGACCGTGGACGGACGAGCTGACCGGGCGGAACTTCCCGGCGGGCACGGTGGCGGTGGCGGAGCTGCTGGCGGCCCTGCCGGTCGCGCTGCTGACGAGGAGGGCCTGATGCCGGTCTACGAGGTGTGGGCGCCCAACGCCGCCTCCCGTGTCCGGGTCGACGTCGACGGCGCGGCCCACGAGTTGGCCCGCTGCCCGGACCGGGACGGCTGGTGGTCCGGCGAGGCCCCGGCGGGCGACTACGCCTTCCGGCTCGACGACGGCCCGCCGCTGCCCGACCCGCGCTCGGCCCGGCAGCCGCACGGCCCGGACGGGCCCAGCCGTGCCGTGGACCACGCCGCGTTCCGCTGGTCGCACTCCGGCCGGCGCGGGCGGGCGCTGCCCGGCGCGGTGCTGTACGAGCTGCACGTGGGCACCTTCACCCCCCGCGGCACCTTCGACGCCGCCGCCGAACGCCTGGACCACCTGGTCGAGTTGGGCGTGGACTTCGTCGAGCTGATGCCGGTCTGCCCGTTCCCCGGCAAGCACGGCTGGGGCTACGACGGGGTCTCGCTCTGGGCCGTCCACGAGCCCTACGGCGGGCCCGAGGGGCTCAAGCGCTTCGTGGACTCCGCCCACCGCAAGGGCCTCGGGGTGGTACTGGACGTGGTGCACAACCACCTCGGGCCGTCCGGCAACCACCTTCCCGCGTACGGGCCGTACTTCACCGACCGGCACCACACCCCCTGGGGTTCGGCGGTCAACCTGGACGCGCCCGGCTCGGACGAGGTGCGCGCCTACCTGATCGGCAGCGCCCTGGCCTGGCTGCGCGACTACCGGATCGACGGGCTGCGGCTGGACGCCGTGCACGCCCTCGCGGACGACCGGGCGGTCCACTTCCTGGAGGAACTCTCCCACGAGGTGGAGAAGTTGGCCGTCGCCACCAACCGGCCGCTGTTCCTGATCGCCGAGTCCGACCGCAACACCCCGGCCACCACCGCCCCGCGCGAGGCGGGCGGGCAGGGCCTCACCGCGCAGTGGAGCGACGACTTCCACCACGCCCTGCACTGCGCGCTCACCGGCGAATCCCAGGGCTACTACCGGGATTTCGCGGACCAGCCGCTCGCCGCCCTCGCCAAGACGCTCACCCGGGGGTTCTTCCACGACGGCACCCGGTCCTCCTTCCGCGGCCGCAGCCACGGGCGGCCCTTCCCGCCCGCCGACGGCCACCGGCTGCTCGGCTACCTCCAGACCCACGACCAGGTCGGCAACCGGGCGCTCGGGGACCGCGTCTCCACCAGCCTCTCCCCCGGCCGGCTCGCCTGCGGCGCGGCACTGGTGCTCACCTCGCCGTTCACCCCGATGCTCTTCATGGGCGAGGAATGGGGCGCCGCCACCCCCTGGCAGTACTTCACCGACCACACCGACCCGGACCTCGCCGAGGCCGTCCGGCAGGGCCGGCGGCGGGAGTTCGCCGCACACGGCTGGGCCGCCGAGGTCGTCCCCGACCCGCAGGAGCCCGCCACCGTGCTGCGCTCGGTCCTCGACTGGACCGAGCCCCGGCGCGCCCCGCACGCCGAACTGCTCACGTGGTACCGGCGGCTGATCCGGCTGCGGCGCGAGCGGCCGGAGCTGTCCGACCCGGACCTCGGCGCGGTGCGGGTGACGTTCGACGAGGCGGCGGGCCGACTGGTGGTGCACCGGGGGCCGTACCGGATCGCGGTCAACCTCGGGCCGGACGAGGCCGCGCTGCCGCTCGGGGCCGCCGGGCGCGAGGTGGTGGCGGCCTTCGGGTCGGCGACGCTGGAGGGGACGGCGGTGCGGGCGGCGCCGGACACGGTGGCGATCGTGCTGACCGGCTGACCCGGCGGGCTCACCGGAGGAAGGTGCCGATCCGCTCCCGGAGCGACGGGGCGTCCAGGCCGTAGGCGGCCAGGTGCTCGGGCATCGACCCGTAGTGCCGGTGCTCCTCGCGCGGCACGCCCAGGCCCAGCACCCGGTGCGGGCGGTCGGCGAGCGCCGCGTGCGCCTCGTTGGCGGAGGTGCCCGCCAGGTACGGCTCGACCAGCACCACGTCCTCCCGGTCGCCGAGCGCCGCGCGCAGCCCGGCCACGTCGAAGGGGCGCACCGTCGCCGCGTACAGCACGGTGACGTCCAGGCCCTCGGTGGCCGCGAGCACCGCGTCCAGCATCGGCCCGACGGCGAGCACCGCGCCGCGCGAGCCCGTCCGGACGGTGGCGAAGCGGCCCGGCTCGACCGGCACCGGGGCCGCGTTCTGGTGCGCCGAGAGCCGGACGTAGACGTTGCGGTCACCGTCCGCGTAGGCGTGGCGCAGCAGCTGCTCGGCCTCGTCCGGGTGGCCGGGGACGTGGACCGTCCAGTCCGGCAGGGTGTCCAGCAGGGCGACGTCACCCGGGGACATGTGGGTGCGGCCGCCGGCCGGCCAGTCGTACGAGCCCGCCGCGCTCACCAGCACGGCACCGACGCCCTGGTGGACGAGGTCCAGCTTGACCTGCTCGAAGGGCCGTTCGATCAGGAAGCTGGCGAAGGTGTGGGCGATCGGACGCATCCCGGTGAGCGCCAGGCCGCCGGCCGCGCCGATCAGCAGCTGCTCGCGGATGCCGACGTTGACCACCCGGTCGGGATGGCGCTCCTGGGCCGGGGCGAAGGCGGCCGCGGTGATGTCGGCGAGCACCAGGGCCAGCCGGGGGTCCTCGTCCAGCAGTCGGGTGGTCACGTCCACGAAGCGGTCACGCATGGTGTCCATCGGTGAAGTTCCTCTCAGGGGCTCGGTCTTGGCGTGCTCGGGATGCGGCCGGATGCTCAGTGCGGGTCCTTGGGCTCGACCCGGGCGACCACCACGTGCGGGCGGCCCGGGTGCTCCGTGGCGTAGGCGCGGTACAGCGCCTCGTGGTCGCGGCCGTCCACCGTGGCGGTCGACCAGCCCTCGGCCGCGAACCGCTGGGCGATGCCGCCCTGCCAGCCGTGCGTGGCCGAGGAGTTGTCGATCACCACCACGTGCAGCCGGTCCAGTCCGTAGGCCCCGGCGAAGGCCACCGCCTCGGCGTTGGAGCCCTCGTCGAACTCCGCGTCGCCGACCAGCACCCACACCGCCGGGTCGGCCAGGCCCTGCGCCCGCAGCCCGAGCGCGGTGCCGACGGCCAGCGGCAGGCCGTGGCCGAGCGAACCGGAGGCGATCTCCACGCCCGGGACCAGCGTGCGGTCCGGGTGGTGGCCGAGCGGCGAGTCGTAGCCGCCGAAGCTCGGCAGCACCGCCGGGTCGAGGAAGCCCTTGGCCGCCAGCACGGCGTAGTACGCCATCGGTCCGTGGCCCTTGGAGAGCAGGAAGCGGTCCCGGTCCTGCGCGTCGGCGGTGTCCGGGGTCACCCGCAGCACCCGGTCGTACAGCACCCAGAGCGCGTCCAGGGTGGAGGTGGCGGCGGGACCGTGCTTCTCGTCGCCGGTCATCAGGCTCATCAGGGCGGGCAGGTCCTCGAAGCGGGTGCCCGTCGTGGTCGTGGCGGTCGCGTTCGTCGTCATGACCACGATCGTGCAACTTAAAGCCGACTTGAGGTCAAGCGGCTACAGTGGGTTTCCATGACCGCCCGCCCTGACGGCCACCGCGACCCCGGCCCGCACCACAGCGACCTGCTCACCATCGGCCAACTCGCCCACCGCAGCGGCCTCGCCGCCTCCGCGCTGCGCTACTACGAGAGCCTCGGCCTGATCCACGCCACCCGCACCTCCGGCGGCCAGCGCCGCTACACCCGCGGCACGCTGCGCCGGATCGCCTTCGTCCGCGCCGCGCAGCGGGTCGGCCTCTCCCTGGACGAGGCGAAGGTCGCCCTCGACCGTCTCCCCGAACGCCCGGCCCCCAGCCGCGCCGAGTGGGACCGGGTGGCCGAGTCCTGGCAGAGCCGGATCGACGACCAGATCGCCGAGCTGCAACGACTCAAGGAGAAGCTCACCGGCTGCATCGGCTGCGGCTGCCTCTCGCTCTCCCGCTGCGCCCTCTACAACGCCGCCGACCGCGCCGCAGAAGCCGGACCCGGCGCCCGCTACCTGCTCACCCGCGACCCGGACGACGGACCCGAGCCGCTGCCCCCGGCCGCCGACCCCTGCGGGACCCGCCGGGGCGGGCACTGAAAGCCCCTTTGCGTCGCAGCCGTCGGCCTGCGCCTGCTGATGGCGCACACCCTGCTCCACGTGTACAGCAACCTGCCGTGGTACCTGCGGGAGTTGAAGCCCTCGGCGCGGACGCCGGACGCCCTCGCCGAGGAGTGGTTCGGGGTCGCCTAGCGTCGCGGGTCGGTGCGCAGCAGGCTGTACCGGACGACGTCGCGCCACTCGCCGGCGCGGAAGGTCACCGCGCGCTGCACGCCCTCCCGGGTGAAGCCGAGCTTCTCCAGGACGCGCTGCTCGGCCAGGTTGCCCGCCTCGGTGTCCGCTTCCAGCCGCATCGCCGGCGAATGCGCGAACAGGTAGTCCACCAGCAGCCGTTGGGCCCGGGTGCCGATCCCGCACCCGCGCGCCTGCGGCAGCAGCTGCACGCCGAGGCTCCAGTACGGGGCGGACGGTCTCACCCCGGTGCGGTTGGCGGCGACGAAGCCGCAGAACCCGCCCCCGGCGACGACCCCGAGCATCACATGCTCCTCCCCGAGCATGCCGTCCTCCAGCCACCGGCGGCGGAACCGCAGCGGGTCCCGCCAGCCGTACCACTGGAACTCGCCCAGCGCCTCGGGGTCGTCCAGCATGTCCTCGATCGCGGAGAGGTCGGCCTCGGAGATCGGGCGCAGGGTGACGGTTTCTTCGCTCATGCCGGCGTCAACGCGGGTTTCGCCGTGACGGTTCCTCAGTTCACCGGAAATTTCACGCGCATGCTCACGGGGTCCGAGATTCACTGCGCCGGACTTTCCTTCGCTGCACCAGGTCCCCTTTTACCGCGACCGTCCTCATTCGACGATCGAGCGGGCGAGCCGGAATCCCACGTCGTCGATCCGCAGGGTCGGGTGGCTGCGGCGACGGACGGAGGCGCGGCAGCTCCAGTGCTCGTCGAACCAGCCTCCGCCGCGCAGGACGCGGTAGCTGCCGTACACCTCGGGGTCGTAGTGGTCCCAGCACCACTCCCACACGTTGCCGAGCAGGTCGCACAGCCCGTAGGCGTTCGGGCGCAGCCCGCCCACCTCGTGCGGCCGCTCGCCCGAGTTGCCGCGGTACCAGGCGATCTCGTCCAGCGGGCCGTAGCGCGGGCCGTCCGTTCCGGCGCGGCAGGCGTGCTCCCACTCGGCCTCGGTGGGCAGCCGGTAGCCGTCGGCGGCGCGGTCCCAGGAGACCTCCTCGCCGTCCACCCGGTAGGCGGGGGCGAGGCCTTCGCGCCGGGACAGCTCGTTGCAGTGACGGACGGCGTCGAGCCAGGAGACGCTGTGCGCGGGGCGGCGGTCGCCGGTCGCACCCTCGTACTGCTCGCGGGTCACCGGACAGGCCGCCAGCCGGTAGGAGGCGACGTCGACGTCCCAACTGCGCTGGGTGCGACGGTCGGAGAGGGTGACCCGGCCTGACGGTACGGTGATCATCCACCGATCCTAAGCGGAGCCCCGCTTCGGACACCGCTCGCCCGCCAGCCACGGGTGGTAGTGCGTGCGTCCCAGGATGTCCCCGCTGTGCGCTGCTGCCACGGCGCTGGCGATCGGGGTGAAGAGGAGCGCGAGAAGCATCGGCCCATAGCCGTTGTTGGTGGCGACCGCGATGACGATGGGTTCACCGAGGTACACCGTACCGGCGACGGAGCCGGCGAGCAGCCCCCGCAGCGGAGCCCGCGAGGCCAGGCATCCGGGCGACAGGGCGAGCGCCACACCGACCGCCGCACCGACCAGGACACCGACCCCCAGACTCCCGGCCACGAAAACGATGCCTCGGACGAGGCATGCTACGGCCTCACCGGGGAGCCCCTCACCGAGCCACATCGCCGCGGCCACGAACGCGAACGAGCCGAAGATCGCGGCCGTGGCGGACCCGATCCACATCCCGAGCCGGACACCCCGGCTGACGACACCACCCATCATCAGTCCACCGCCGAAACCCAGCCGGTGATGCTCAACCAGCCGGCCGTCGTGATCGCCGCGCACGCCCAGGCGAACCCGGCCGCCCGACGACCGAACTGCGGCCCGTTGGCGCGCTGGAACCCGGCGACCAGTCCGGCGACAGCGGTGACGGGGAGGGCGAGGAAGGCCAGGTACCCGACGCCGTGGTAGAGCCACATCAGGAAGAGCATGCCCACGAACGCGAACGGCGTCGACACCAGCACGACGACCACGCCGCCGACCGTGCACGCGATCCGGAGCCGCTTGCTGTCCGAGAAGAACGGCGGCACGGCGCATGCTGCGGCACACCCCAGCCCGAACACGTACAGCTCCACCCCGCCCAAGCCGTACCCCTGCGCGATGCACCACACCGGCAACAGGAAGGCGGCGGCACCCAACCCGGACAGCCACCGGGCACTCACCGGCACCCTGACCATGCTTCCCCCTGCACACAGACCATTTGAACGCGTTCAAACCTAGCATGCGGCGGATCGGCCGCGTCAGGCGAACCGGTCGCCCGCGATCACGGCGAGGACGTGGTCGCGCACTCGCGCACAGTCCTCGGGGAGCCGGTGCGCGGGAAGTCGGCCGGGCCGACTTCCCGCGCGGCGGCGCATCGCCTACCCGCCGGTGGCCGACCGCGCGGTGACCGTGCACAGGCGCTTGGTGGCGCGGGTGAGGGCGACGTACAGGTCGCGTTCGCCGGCGGGGCGGGCCGCCGCGATCCCGTCCGGGTCGACCACGACGGCCTCGTCGAATTCCAGGCCGCGCGCCTCGGAGGCCGGGACCAGCCGGGCGTACTCCTCGACCCCCGCGGCCGCCAGTTCCGCCACCCTGCCGTCCGCGCAGATCACGCCGAGCAGCTCGCCCGGATGCGCGGCGGCCTGCGCCCGCAGCTCGCGGACGAGCTCGGCCGCCAGCCCCTGCGGGGCCACCGCGACGGCACGCGGCTCGTCCCCGTGCCGGATCGACCGGACCGGCGGCTGGTCAGGGGCGATGCGGCTGAGCAACTCCCCGGTGGTGGCCAGGATTTCCTGCGTGGTCCGGTAGCTGACGGTCAGCGTCCGCAGGTCGAAGCGGCGGCCGACGTGGGGTTCGAGCGCCTCGTTCCAGTCCCGCGCCACTGCCGCCGGGCCCGCCTGCGCGAAGTCGCCGACCAGCGTCATCGACCTGCCCGGGCACCGGCGCGCGATCATCCGCCACTGCATGGCGGTCAGCTCCTGCGCCTCGTCGACGACGACGTGCCCGAAGGTCTGCTCGGGCGGCCCGTCGATCAGGCTCGCCGCCTCGTCGAGGAGCGGCACGTCCGCGTCGGCCCACGGCGCGCCGGGCGTGCGCAGCAGCAACGCCAGCTCGTCTTCGCCGAGTTGCGGAAGGTGTGCGGTCAGCGCATCGGCGTCGGCCAGCAGGGCACCGACGACGTCGCCGGGCACGAGCCGCGGCCAGAGTTCCTCGACCGCCCGGTCGAGGTGCGGGTCCTCCAGGAGCTCGGCGCGGACGGCGTCGGCGTCGAACTCGTCGGCCCCCGTGGCGGGCGCGTCGTCGATGCCGAGACGGCGCAGGTCCCGGGCCGCCATCCGGTCGAGGTCGATCCCGGTGAGCTGCGCGACCTCGGCGTCGATGCGCTCCAGCGCCTCGGCCGTGCCGCGGGCCAGCGCGTCGGTCAGGGCGTCGACCAGCAGTTCCAGGAACAGCCGGCGCGCCCGGTTGTGCGCGAGCCCGCTCGCCTGCGCCGCCTGCCGCGCCCCGGCGACCTCCTCCTCCGCCAGGCGGACCCACTCCCGCCCGACCCGGATGGTGAAGTCCCCGCCCGGGGCCTGTCGCGACCGGACCGACGAGGCCAGCGCTTCGGCCAGTTCGGCACCGCCCTTGAGGCGCGCCGCCTCGAACGGGTCCACGGCACCCGGCACGACGCCGGCCAGCTCCTCGCACGTCGCCAGGACGACGTCGCTCTCCCCGAGCGAGGGCAGGACCTGGGAGATGTAGTCGAGGAACCGCGCGTTCGGCCCCAGCACCAGCACACCGCGCTCGGCCGCCTTCGGGAACGCGTACAGCACGTACGCGGCGCGGTGCAGCGCCACCACCGTCTTTCCGGTGCCCGGGCCGCCCTGCACCACCGTCACCCCGCGGTGCGAGGAGCGGACGATCGCGTCCTGTTCCGCCTGGAGCGTCGCGACCGCCGCCCCCATCCGCCCCGTACGCCGCTCCTGGAGCGCCGCCGTCAACGGCCCGTCTCCGACGACGTCCCCGGCGGTCGGCTCCGAGCCGTCCAGCAGCTCGTCGCTGATCCCGACCACGGTACGGCCCGTCAGGCTCAGATGACGGCGGCGCCGCAGCCCCAGCGGATGGACCGGCGTCGCCTCGTAGAAGGGCCGTGCCGCCTCCGCCCGCCAGTCCACCAGCAACGGCAGCTCGTCCTCCTCCCGTTGCAGGCCCAGCCGCCCGATCCGCAGCGCGGTCCCGTCCGCCAGGTCGATCCGGCCGAAGACCAGCCCGCCCTCGGCCCCCTCCAGCCGGCGCACCTCGCCCGCCAGCCGCCCGGCCGCCACCTCCCGCTCGTACACCTCGCCCGCGCTGTCCGCCGCCGACGCGAGCACCCGCCCCAACTGCGCCCGCGCCCCGGCGAGCCGCTCATCGAACAGCTCGCCGATGACGGACACCTGCACCTGCTCCAGCTCCACCTGCTGTGCGGCGGTGTCATTGATCTGCGACACGGATGAGCCCCCTCTCGGTTCGACCCGCCACTATGCAGAGGGAATCCGGGAAAGTAAACGTTGATTGTCCGGCCTGAATGTGTCCTCCGATTCCTCGCGTGGAATTTTCTCGGCGGAATTCCGGAACGGTCTCCCGGGCGCTCCTCCTCGCCCTGCGGAAACGGCCTTTCCCGGCCCCGGGCGGGGGCGCTGCCGTGCGGCGGCCCAGGGCCGAAGCATCCGCCCAGGCCATGCCCCGGACAGCCCCAACAGCCTGCCGCACAACGGCTTTTGCCGCCTGAGCGCCCACCGGCCGGCCCGTCTAGGCTCGGCCGCATGAACCGTACGATCCGCACCACCGAAGACGTCCTCGCCCTCCTCGACGGCCTCTTCCCGCCGGCCGAACCGTTCTGGGACCGGTTCTACGCGGACCGGTCCGTCCAGCGCCCGTTCTTCGCGCCCGAACCGGACGAGAACCTGGCCTCCTGTCTCGACCGCGGTCTGCTCTCCCCCGGCCGGGCGCTCGACCTCGGCTGCGGCGCCGGCCGCAATGCGATCCACCTGGCCTCCCTCGGCTTCGAGGTGGATGCCGTCGACCTCTCCGCCACCGCCATCGCCTGGGCCGAGGAGCGTGCCCGCGAGGCGGGTACGGGCACCGAGCTGCGGTTCCACCGGGCGAGCATCTTCGACGCCGAACTCCCGTACGACCAGTACGACCTGGTCTACGACTCCGGCTGCCTGCACCATCTCCCGCCGCACCGCCGGGTCAGCTACCTGGCCCTGCTCGACCGGGTCCTGGCGCCGGGCGGGCACTTCGCCGTCACCGCCTTCGCGGCCGGTGCGATGGGTTCCGAGCGGCCCGACGAGGAGCTCTACCGACTCGGCGCGCTGGAGGGCGGCCTGGCCTACTCGGCGGACGAACTCCGATCGCTGTTCCGCGAGTTCACCCCGCTGGAGATCCGCCCGATGGCCGCCCAGGGCCCCGACTCGGCGCTGTTCGGTGTCCCCTTCCTGCTCACGGCGCTCTTCCGGCGATCTGCAGGCCTCTAACCGGCCTCTCATCCTCCGCCCCTAGCCTGCGGCCGTATGAACGTCTCACTGCTCGACGGCTGGTTCCCGTGGACGGTCCGGGCCGCGGCCCTCGCACTGTTCCTGGCCGCCGTGGGCCTGCGGGACCGGGCGTGGCGGCGCAAGCGGGGGCCGCTCGCGCTCGGGACGGCGCTGGCGGCCACCGCGGCCGGCGCCGTCGCCCTGCCGGCGCTGAGCGGGATCACCGACCCGGTCCCGCTCGGGGTGTGGCTGTGGAGCGGGGTGGCGGTCGCGGCCCTGTGCGTGCTCGGGTTCGGCTGGCGCGGCGCGCGGTGGTGGCGGCGGGTGCTGGTGGCGCCGACCGTGCTGCTGGCGCTGTTCTGCGCGGCGAACAGCGTGAACATCGCGACCGGCTACTACCCGACCCTGGGAGACGCGATCGGTGAGCTCGGCGGGCAGCCGCTGCCGGACCAGATCACCCTGGACGAGCTCGGGTCGGTCCACGGCAGGACCGGCACCGGCCGCATCGTCCAGGTCGACATACCGGACACCGCCAGCGGCTTCGCCCACCGCCAGGAGCTGGTCTACCTTCCGCCCGCCTGGTTCCGCAGCCGGAACCGGCCCAGGCTGCCGGTGCTGGAGATGATCGGCGGCGAGTTCGCGGCGCCCGACAACTGGATCCGCTCGGGCAACGCCGTGAAGACCGCCGACGCCTTCGCCGCCCGGCACAACGGCTTCGCGCCGATCCTGGTCTTCGTGGACGCCACCGGCGGCTTCCGGGTGGACACCGAGTGCGTGGACGGCCCGCACGGCCACGCCGAGAGCCATCTGCTCAGGGACGTCCCGCCGTTCGTCCAGAAGACCTTCAACGCCGCCACCGACCCGCACAGGTGGGGCGTGGCCGGCTGGTCGATGGGCGGCACCTGCGCGTTCGACCTCACCGTCGAGCACCCGGACGTCTTCACCCACTTCGCCGACTTCTCCGGCGACAAGGGCCCGTTCATCGGCGACCGGGACCACACCGTCCAGGAGCTGTACGGCGGCGACGCGGCCGCCTGGGCCGCCCACGACCCACTGACCGTGCTCGCCCACCACCCCAGGTACCAGGGCGTCTCCGGCTACTTCGCCCAGGGAAACGAGGAGCACGGCCAGATCGAGTCCGCCAGGGCCCTGGAGGCGGCGGCCAGGAAGGACGGCATCCGGACCGTGAACGCGGTCGGTTCCGGCGGGCACACCTGGCAGACCGGTTCCACGGCCTTCGCCCAGGCCCTCCCCTGGCTCGCCCAGCAGCTCGGCGTCCCGGGCACCCACGCGTAACCGCGCTCCCCGAGAGGTCAGTCCCGTTCCCGCCCCACGGCCTCCTCGTACGCCAGCAGCGTGTCCACCACCAGGCGCCGCTGCGCCGCGCCGAGCGGCCCGAGGGCCGTGCGCCAGGCGGCGGCCCCCGGGGCGAGCCAGGCCTCGATGGCGGGCAGCCGGGCGGCGGTGATCGCGACGATGCGGCGCCGGCGGTCGGCCTCGTCCTCGCGCCGCTCCAGGATGCCCTGCCGGCTGAGGTCGCCGACCATCAGGCTGACCGTGGTGGGGGCGACCTCCAGTCGGGCGGCGAGGTCGTTGACGCCCATCGGCCCGTCCAGCAGCAGGCAGGCCAGCAGGGACAGGTGACGGGGCGCCAGTGCGAAGCCGCGCAGCGGTTCGGGGACGGGAATGCGCTTGGCCCGCCCGACCAGCCGGGGCATCAGCAGCAGCATCGACCGTACGGCGTCGTCGAGCTCCTCCCCGTTCGACGGCTGCCGCACGTCGCGCGGTTCACTCCCGGGCGTTGACATCGCACACCCCTTCCCATTTATCTTTGACAGCAAAGCTGTTTTATGCGCAAAGCAAACCTGTCAGCCCATGGTACGAACCGAGCCGAACGGAGTTCCACCATGCCGCACCTGAGCCTGCACATCCGCGAGGAGTCCCTCGACCCCGACGTCGAGCGGTCGCTCATCGCCGGCCTCACCGAGGCCGTCACCACGGTCTTCGGCGAGCAGGTCCGCCCCCTGGTCGCGGTCGAGCTGATCGGGGTCCCGCAGCGCCGCCGGGGCATCGGCGGGCTGCCGACCGACGAGGTCGCGCCGGTGGTCACGCTGAGCATGCGGGAGGCGGCCTACCACCTGCCGCAGGTCCCGGACGCGCCCGCCCGCCTGGTCACGGCGGCCACCGGGGCGGTCGCCGGCGTGCTCGGCGAGGCCGTCGGGCGGCAGACCGTGGTCACCCTCGACGGCGTTCCGGCGGGCCGCTCCGGCCTCGGCGGCCGGGTCGGCTGACCGCATCCGTTCCGACCGGTCGCCGGCACCGGCCCCGGACGGGGAGGCCCCGGGCGCCGGGGCCTCCCGCGCCCCGCCCTCCCGCACGTCCGAGAACGTCGCACAGGCCCGGCACACCCGCTCCCACCAGGCCGGATGCGCCGCCCCGACCCGCACACGGACGCGAATGCACGCTCCAGGAATCCCCCCACACGCCCTCCACTTCCATTCACACTTGCCCCACAAACCACATCGGCCCCAAAGGGAATCCGGGCCTCCGGCCGGAACCCGGCTTGGCGACCGGCGCCCCGGTGGCATAAGTTTCGACCGCCGTCGGCACGCCATCGGCCCTGACCACCCCTCAATCCCGGGGCGGGCGGCCGGGCGAGGAGCACGACGGCCGTACGCAGAGTGGGGAGGAGCTGCCATGCCGCATGCCCGCGACCACGGGTCGACCGGGCGGCGAGGACGGACGGACGGCGCCGCGCACCAGCGGCCCACGGCCGGTGCGCGCCCGACCCCGACCAACGCCACCGGACACCCGAGGAACCGTCAGTTGCGCACCACCAGACTCGCCACCGCCACCGCCGCAGCCCTCGTCTGCCTGGGCGCGCTCAGCGCCTGCGGCCCGGACAACGGGAGCCAGGACGCCGGGAAGACCGCCGCACCGGCCGGGGCCGCCGGCGCCACGCCCAGCACCAACCCCACCAAGCCGGCCGGCTCCGACAAGGGCATCCCGGACAAGGCCTGGATGGACACCAAGAGCATCCCGATGGACGAGAGTTACCACTACACGCCGCTGGCGGCCAACGCCAAGCCGGTCTCCGGCCCGGTCCAGTTCAAGGGCATGGAGCTGTGCCACGCCGCGATCGCCAAGGACGACGAGCCGCTGTTCACCGGCGCCGCCGCCGCAAAGGCCTCGGTCGGCTTCGACGGGGACCGCTGGGCGGCCCAGCAGACCCTGCTGTTCCACGGCGACCCGACCCGCAGCAGCGGCACCAAGCAGACCACCAACCTGGCCGAGGGCCGCCTGACGGAGGCGCTCAAGTCCTGCGCCAAGACCGCGCCCGGCGCCACCGTGAAGGTCGACAGCGCCCCGGACGCCCCCTACTTCGCCGCCGTGCTGACCGTCCCGCAGGCCGACGGCAGCACCGTCACCCTGCACGAGTACGTGGTCAGCGACGGCGGTGCGGTCAGCGAGCTGGCCGTCTGGGCCACCACCAAGGCCGGCGCCCAGCCCAAGGACGCCTGGAAGGCCCCCGAGGACAAGTTCGTCGGCACCGGCATGACGGCGCCGATGTGCGAGGCCCTCCCGGGCTGCGACGGGCACTGACCCCCGGCGGGCACCGCACCCCGCGGGCTCCCGGACATCGCACGGCGGGGTACCCGCCCACACAGACGGCCGCCCGGGCCGTCCGGCACAGGGGACCGGACGGCCCGGGCGGCACTGTCACGCCCGCTCCCGGGGAGCCGGGCTCACAGCCCCAGGACGCCGAGCGCGGTGGTCCAGTCGTTCGCGATCGCGCTGCGGGCGTCGTCGAGGCCCACCCGGCCGTTGCACACCGCGTTCTTGAGCTTGGTCTCGACGGAGTCCTTGCTCTGCGCCGGCTGGTTGCCGTAGCGCGGCTCGGGCCACAGGTTGGCCGGGTCGCGCGGGGCGCCGCCGAGCTCCAGCGGGACGAGGTGGTCCTCCTCGTAGTCAGCCGTGTTGGTGTCCGCGTAGCCGTAGGCGGCGATCTGCTGCACCTTCAGCGGGTTGGTGTAGCTGGTCGGCGGGCGGACGGTGGCGGTCCAGCCCGAGACGCAGATGGTCTGCCCGATGGTCGCCTGGGTGACGTCCGGGTTGTACGCACCGGGGGTGCAGTACGGGTCGGGCAGCGGCAGGTACGCCTGCGAACAACTCGCCGCGAGGGTACGGGGCTTGACGGTGGCACCGTGGGCCGGTGCGGCGGCCTGCGCGGTGCCGGCGGCGAGCCCGGCGGCGGCGAGGGCGGCCACCGAGGCGATGACGGTGAGACGGTGACGGAGCATCATGGGGGAAGCACTCCTGGGCCGGCCCGGCCCCTCGCCGGGCGACTGTGTTCATGACAGCACCGACCGGCCGACCACCGTCAGGCCCGGGACGTGAACGCCTGGTGACCGCGCCTCCACAACCTCCACCGTCCCGGACGCCACGCCGCGGGCCCCCGCCGAGCGGTCAGCCCCGCAGGACCGCCAGTTCGATCTCCCGGCCGGTCGGGTCTCCGGGCACCGGCAGCGCCACCCCGGAGGGCTCGAAGCCGGCCTTCCGGTACATCGCCTCGGCCCGGCCGTTGTCCTCGTGGACGAACAGCCGCACCCGCTCGATCCGGGGCTCGGTGAGCGACCACGCCCACTCCTGGACGGCCCGGATCAGGTCCTGCGCCAGCCCGGTGCCCCGCGCCTGCGGCCGGACGTAGACCCCGACCACGTGCACCTGGTCGACCGCGATGACGTCGCCCTCCAGGGCCCCGTCCCCGCCGGGCCGCTCGACCAGCCCGGTCATCGTGCCGAGCCAGCGCCCGTCCTCGGCCTCCGCGATGAACTGCGCCACGTGCGGGCCCGTCGCGGCCCGGGTGATGCGGTCCTGCCAGAACTCGTCGGGCCTGGCGGCGGCCTGCTCGTGCGTCTCCAGGAAGGCCACGGCCGCGACCGGGTCCAGCAACGCTTCCAGGCGGATGTCCCTGGCCTGCGGCCAGTCCTCGGCCCGTACCCGTCTGATGATGGTGGCACTGGTGTTCATCGCGTGATCATTTCATCGGCACCGACAGCCCCCGCAACCGAATTCGGCACCACCGGTCGGACCGGATCGGCCCGGGACGCCTCCAGCAGTCGCGCCAGCAGCGCCGCCGGCCCCTCCGGCAGGCTGCCGTGGACGAGTTCGGTGCGGTGCACCAGCCTGGGCGCGGCGATCGACGCGTGCCCGACCCCGGGCGCCGCCGCGAGCACCGGCTCGGGCAGCAGGGTGAGCCCGTGCCCGGCCGCCACCAGCGCGAGCAGTCCGTGCAGGTCGGTGCCCTGGTAGCGGGTGGCGGGCCGGAAGCCGTCGACGCCCGCGGCCGCACGCAGCCGGGCCGCCGTCGGGGTGAGGTCGGGGGCGTCCAGCCAGCGGGCGGCGGAGAGGTCGGCGAGCGCGAGGCCGCCGCGCCCGGCCAGCGGATGATCGACGGGCAGGGCGACGGCGACCGGCCGCTCGGCCACCGCGACGGTGCGCAGCGGGCCGACGTCGGGCAGCGGCAGCGGGTCGCTGGGCGCGGCCAGCCCGTCGATCAGGGCGAGATCGACCTCGCCGGTGGCGAGCCGGGCGGGCAGCACGTCCTGGGCGAGCACCCGGACCACCAGCTCCGCCCGCGGATAGGCCCGGCGCACCTCGCCGAGCGCGCGCCCCAGGGTCGCTCCGACCGCCAGCGGGGTGGCCCCGAGCACCAGCCGGGCGCTCAGGGCACCCGCCAGGCGTGCGACGTCGGCGCGCGCCGCCTCCAGCCGGACCAGCAGCGGCGCGGCATGCTCCAGCAGCCGCTGCCCGGCCCCGGTCGGGCCGACCGGGCGGCGGACCAGCAGGGCGGTCCCGAGGTCCGCCTCCAGCGCCGCGATCTGCTGGGAGACCGCGGACTGGGTGTAGCCGAGCTCCCGGGCCGCCTCGGAGAAGGAGGCGAGGCGGGCGACGGTGACGAAGGTGCGCAGCTGCTGCGGGTCCACGGCGGTCATCAACCGATCTGATCGAAGCTTAAGGAATCATCGTTGGCGCTGATCTCGGGTGCGGGGTCAGGATAGCCGCATGACCTACCGCACCCCTCGGGTCGCCCTGGTCGGCGACCGCTCCCCCGCCGTCCGCTCGCACGCCCGGATCCCTGGCCTGCTGGACGCCCTCGCCGAGCACGACCACCTCGTCCTGGACGCCTACTGGATCCCGACCGGGGACGCCGCCGAGCCCGGCGCCCTGGACGGCTTCGACGCGGTCTGGCTGCTGCCGGGCAGCCCGTACCGCAGCGAGGCGGGCGCCCTGGCGGCCGTCCGGACCGCCCGCGAGCGCGGCATCCCCTTCCTCGGCACCTGCGCCG
Organism: Kitasatospora sp. NPDC101235; assembly: GCF_044767505.1. Taxonomy (NCBI): domain Bacteria; kingdom Bacillati; phylum Actinomycetota; class Actinomycetes; order Kitasatosporales; family Streptomycetaceae; genus Kitasatospora; species Kitasatospora sp. NPDC101235. The sequence goes on along the minus strand of NZ_JBIWNZ010000001.1, from coordinate 658,618 downwards.
GCTTCCAGCACGCGGTGCTGGAGTACGCCCGGAACGTCTGCGGCCTGGCCGGGGCCGTCCACGGCGAGGAGCACCCCGACGGGGAGCAGCAGGTGATCGCCCCGCTGGCCTGCTCCCTGGTCGGCCACGAGGGGGCCGTCACGGTCACCCCCGGGAGTCTCGCCGAACGGGTGCTCGGCGCCACCCGCACCCAGGAGCGCTACCACTGCGCGTACGGCCTCAACGGCGCCTACCTGGACCGGCTGTCCGCGCACGGCCTGCGGTTCAGCGGCGCCGACGGGTCGGGCGAGGTGCGCATCCTGGAGCTGCCGGGCCACCCGTTCTTCCTGGCCTCGCTGTTCCAGCCCGAGCTGTCCGGCGACGGCACCCGGGCGCACCCCATGATCCGCGCCCTGGCCGGCGCCGCCGTGGCACACGCGGACGCGGGCACCCCGGCCGCAACGGCCTGAACGCGCCTCACATCGGCAGCGACCGCAGCCGCACCGGCCCCTCCGGCCACCCGGCCCCCGCGACCAGCGGGGCCCACATGGTGCGCAGCGGCATCTCCGCCAGCCGCCCCTCGGGCTGTTCCACCGTCACCTCCTCCGCCACCTCCCGGAAGCCGAGCCCCCGGTAGAACGCGGTCAGCGGCGGGCGGCAGAACAGCAGCGCGTACCGGTGGCCGAGCGTGCGCGCGTGGTCGAGGCCGGCCCCGACCACGGTCCGCGCGAGGCCGCCGTGGCGCCGGTCGGGCGCGACGCAGACCCCGCCGACGCCCATCACGGTCAGGTCGGTGCCGCCCACGGTGAGCGGCAGCGGCAGCAGTCCGGTGTGGGCGACGAGCCGGCCGTCGGCGGCCCGGACGCCGAAGTGGATCTCCTTGGGCAGGAAGGCCAGCCCGGTGTACGCGACGCCGTACGGGTCGTCCCCGGGGCCGAGGATCTCATCCTGCTCGGCACGGCTGTACTGCGCGAGCCGTTCGACCACCGGCGCCCCGGCGAGGTGCTGCTCGGGCGAGAAACGATCATCCATTCCGCCATGCTCTCCTCCCACCAGTGCCTTCAACCAGTCCCTTCCCGGCCACTCGGTCCGACGACCGTCCCGGCACCGCGCCGGTGTGGAAGCATGCCCCTCATGCAGCAGCCCACCGACCAGTCGGCCGCCGACCTCGCCGCACCGCTGCCCGGCCCGCCGCTGCGCCTGCCCCGTCCGGTCCGGGCCATCGCGCCGACGGCCCTGGTGCTGCTCGTCCTCGTCCCGCTCGCCGCCAACGAGCCTGACTTCGGGCCGACCGCCTCGCCGGAGACCAACGCGGGCCTGATGGCGGTCGGCGCGCTCGCCCTGGTCCTGCGGCGCCGCCACCCGGCCGCGACGACCGCGGTCACCCTGGTGAGCGGCCAATTCCCGCTGGCCGTCGCGCTCCACGGGCTGGCCGCGCGGCGCGGCGGCACCGCGCCGGTGTACGTCCTGGCGGCCCTGGCCCAGCTGCGGCTGTTCGTCCCGTTCGACCTCGGGGACGTCGGCACCCCGTCCGAACTCGCCAACCTGATCGAGGACCCGCTGGTCTTCGGCGCCGTGCCGCTCGCCCTCGGGCTGACCGCCCACCAGCGCGCCCGCACCGTCGCCGTGCTGGCCGAACGCAACCGGCTGCTCGGCGAGCGCAACCGGCTGCTGGAGGAGGCCCGCCGGCACACCGAGGAGCGCGCGGCGGCCGCCGAACGCGCCCGGCTCGCCCGGGAGATGCACGACGTGGTGTCCAACCGGGTCTCGCTGATCACCCTGCACGCGGGCGCCGGGCAGGTCGCCCGGGCCGAGGACCCGGCCGCCGTCCGGGAGACGCTCGGCCTGATCCGCGCCCTCGGCCTCCAGGCGCTCACCGAACTGCGCGTCCTGCTGGGCGTGTTGACCACCTCCGCCGACCAGGCGCCGTCCCTGCGCGGGCTGCCCGCCCTGGTCGAGGAGTCCCGGCAGGCCGGGCTGGCGGTCGGGCTGACCGTCAGCGGCCCGGCCGAGGGGCTGCCCGATCCCGGGCCCGCCGTGCAGTACGCGGCCTACCGGATCGTCCAGGAGGCGCTGACCAACGCGCACAAGCACGCCCCGGCCGCCGAGGTGGCCGTCACCGTCGAGGTCGCACCGGACGGACTGCGCCTGGCGGTGGTCAACTCCCCCACCGAGCCGCCGGACCCCGGGCCGGCCGACGACGGGACGACGGGCACCGGAGCCGAACTGCCCTCCGGCGGCCACGGCCTGCGCGGCATGCACACCCGGGCCGGCGACCTCGGCGGCACCCTGCACGCCGGGCCGACCCCCGAGGGCGGCTTCGCCGTCCGGGCCCGGCTGCCGCTCGGCACCGCCTGAACGGCACCGCCCGAGCGCAAGCGCCGGCCGGGCGGAGGCACCGGCCGAGCAGCGGCCCGAAGCGCCGTCAGGCCGCCGCGCGCCGCGCCAGCTCCGCCCAGACCTCGGCCACCCGCGCCTCCAGCTCCGCCAGGCCGGCGCCGTTGTCGATCACCAGGTTCGCGATCGCCAGCCGGTCCTCCCGGGAGGCCTGCGCGGCCATCCGGGCCCGGGCCTCCTCCTCGGCCATCCCGCGCAGCCGCACCAGCCGCTCCAGCCGCACCTCGTCGGCCGCGTCCACCACCACGACCAGGTCGAACAGCGGCGCCAGGCCGTTCTCGGCCAGCAGCGGCACGTCGTGCACCACGACCGCGTCCGGCGCGGCCGCCGCCTCCAGCGCGGCGGAACGGGCCCGCACCAGCGGGTGGACGATCGCGTTCAGCGCCTTCAGCCGCTCCGGGTCGGCGAACACGACCGCCCCGAGCGCCGGACGGTCCAGCATGCCGTCCTCCCGCAGCACCTGCGGTCCGAACTCGGCGACCACGGCCGCCAGACCGTCCGTCCCGGGGGCGACCACCTCGCGGGCGATCACGTCGGAGTCCACGATCACCGCGCCGCGCGCGGCGAACAGCCGGGACACCTCGCTCTTGCCCGCGCCGATGCCACCCGTCAGTCCGATCTTCAGCATGGCGTCAGGCTACCGGCGCGACGTCGGGGACGTCAGTGCGGGGCCGCCGGCGCACGCCCCCCCCGTCAGCCCAGCTCCAGGCTCTCGCCCTCGCCCAGCACCGCCAGCTCCGCACCCGTGCCCGGCCCCTGCGGCCCGACCAGCCGGGTCTGCACGGCGAACCCGATCGGGCTGAGCACCGCCTCGTGCACCGGCACCGCCCGGCGCGGCCCGGCCTCCCGGACGTAGTCGACCACCTCGGAAGCCTTGCTCCAGGGCGCCGCGAGCGGCAGCAGCAGGGTGTCCACGGCGTGCGGCGGCACGGTGAACGCGTCACCGGGGTGGAACAGCCGGCCGTCGAAGAGGAAGCCGATGTTCCGCACCCGCGGGATGTCCGGGTGGATCTCCGCGTGCCACTCCCCGTGCACCGAGACGCCGAGCCCGCCGATCTCGAAGGCGTCGCCCTCGCCGACCACGCCGACCCGCTGCGCCACGCCCTCCAGCCGGTCCGCGACGGCCCGGTTGGTCCACACCCGCAGCGCCGGGTCGGCCGCCAGCGCGGCGCGCAGCCGGGACTCCTCGAAGTGGTCCATGTGCTCGTGGGTGATCAGGACGGCGTCCACCGCGGCCAGTGCGGCGGGGTCGGTGAAGCTCCCGGGGTCGACGACGACGGTGGTGCCGCCGTGCTCGACGCGTACGCAGGCGTGTCCGAACTTGGTGATTCGCATGCCGAAAACCATACAGCAAAGCTGTACAGCAAGGCTGCACATCTTGTCGGTAGACTCGTCCCATGCCCAGCGAAGCCCCGCACCCGGACACCCTGGAACTCGCCGCCGACCTGCGCGCCGCCCTCGGCAGCCTGGTCCGCTCCCTGCGCGGCGGCGACGAGCTGCCGCAGAACCAGGCCGCCGTCCTCGGCCTGCTGGTCCGCGACGAGCGCTCCTGCACGGTCGCCGAACTCGCCGCGCTCCAGCGGGTCCGCCACCAGTCGATGGCCCGCACCGTCGCGCTGATGACCGAGGCCGGACTCGTCACCCAGCAGCCCCACCCCACCGACGGCCGCAAGCTGCTCATCGCCGCCACCGAGGCCGGGCGCACCGCCCTGCTCGACCAGCGCGCCCGCCGCGAACACCGGATCGCCACCGCGATCGAGTCCCGCCTCAGCCCCGCCGAACAGGACCGGCTCCGCGCCGCGGTCGACCTGCTACGCCGGCTGGGCTGAGCCCACCAGGCCCTGGGACACGGCTTCCCCGGGCTCGGCGCCGTCGGTCTCGGCGCTCTCGGTCTCGGCATCCCCGGTCTCGGCGCGCGCCGCCGGGACCGCCGCCGGCTCGATCTCCGGCAGGTCCACGTGCTCGCTCAGCCCGAACCGCCGGTGCAGCCGCCGCAGCGGGGCGGGCGCCCACCAGTTGAACTCGCCGAACAGGCTCATCGCGGCGGGCACCAGCAGGCACCGCACCAGGGTGGCGTCCACCGCGACGGCGACGGCCAGCGCGATGCCCATCTGCTTGACCATCAGCATGTCCCCGAGCGCGAACCCGGCGAAGACGATCACCATCAGCAGCGCCGCCGAGGTGATGATCCGACCGCTGCGCTGCACGCCCAGCTCCACCGCCCGGACGCAGTCGTGCCCGCGCAGGGTCAGCTCCCTGATCCGGGAGAGCAGGAACACCTCGTAGTCCATCGACAGTCCGAAGGCGAAGGCGAAGACCAGCACCGGGATGAAGGTCTCCAGCCCGCCGGTCGGGCTGAATCCGAGCAGCCCACTGAACCAGCCGTCCTGGAACACCAGGGTGAGTGCGCCGAGCGAGGCGCCCAGCGAGAGCAGGTTCATCAGCAGTGCCTTGACCGGCATCACCACCGAGCCGGTCATCAGGAAGAGCAGCACCAGCGTCCCGGCCGCGACCAGGCCGAGCGCCCACGGTCCGCGCGAGAGCAGTTCGTCCTGGAAGTCCACCACCGAGGCCGCGCCGCCGGTGACGTAGGTGGTCAGTCCGTCGCGGTCGTCCCGCAGCTCCTGCACCACCTGCTTGGCCGGCCCGCCCTGCGGGTCCCCGTGCACCAGCACGTCGATCGTGGAGACCGTGTCGCTCACCGGGCTCACCGCCCGCACCCCGCTCACCCCGGGCAGCTTGGCGACCACCTCGTCCGCGTACGCCTGCGCCACCGACGCCCCGCCCTCGACCACCACCGTGATCGGCGCGGCCGCGGCCTGCGGGAAGCGCTGGTCGACCGTCTCGGCGACCTGCCGCCCGGCCGAGGAGGCGGGCAGCACCGCGGCGCCGGAGTTGCGCATGTCGGCGTGGAGGAACGGCGCCCCGGCCGCCATCAGCAGCGCCACCGAGACGAGCGTGACCGCCACCGCCCGCTTGCGCACCCGGCGCACGATCCGGCTGAAGAACCCCTCGTCCGCCACGGGCGCGGTCGGCGCCTTGATCCGCGCGCCGGCGAAGCCGAGCAGCGCGGGGATCAGGGTCAGTGCGGCGGCGACGGCGATCACTACGACGCTCACCCCGGCCGCGGCCACCGCGCCCAGCACCGGGCTGGTGAAGACGAACAGGCCCGACAGTGCGACGGCCACGGTCAGCCCGGAGAAGGCCACGGTGCGGCCGGCGGTCGCCGCGGTCCTCTCGACGGCGGCGGCGATGTCCGCACCGTGGCCGCGTTCCTCGCGGAAACGATTCACCATGAGCAGCGCGTAGTCGATCGAGAGCCCGAGCCCCAGTACCGTGGCGATCGGCAGCACGCTGGTGTCGATGTCCATGATCCGGCTGAAGCCGAACATGGCCAGCAGCGCTCCGCCCACCGAGGCGACCGCCCCGATCACCGGCAGCGAGGCCGCCGCCAGCCCGCCGAAGACCAGCACCATGACGATCAGCGTGAGCGGCAGCGTCACCAGCTCGCCGAACCGGGTGTCCTTCTCGGTCTGCTGCTTGACCTCCTGCTGGAGCACCAAGTCCCCGCCGACCGTGACGTGGGCACTGCCCGCCCCGTTCAGCGCGGTGAGCCGCTGGGTGACGGCGTCCGTCTGAGCGGTGCTCGCCGTGTCGGCCATCCGTACGGTGACCAGGCTCGCCGTCCCGTCGGCGGAGTGCAGCGCGGCCGACGCCGGGCCGGGGCCGTACGCGTCGAGCGCCGAGGAGACCCCGGGCAGGCCGCCGATCTCGGCGGTGGCCTGCTCGACGGCGGCCTTCACCGCCGGATCGTCCACCGGCCTGCCGTCCACCACGGCGGTGACGGTGCCCTTGACCGGGTCGGCCGCGGCGACCACCGCGCTGCCCCGGTCGGCCTCCGCGCTGGCGGAGGAGGCCCCGGCCACCGAGTCCTCGAAGACCCGGCCCCCGATCAGGACGCCGACCACCAGGACGACGGCCCACAGGCCGAGCACCCAGCGGCGGTGGCGGAAGCAGAACCGGCCGACGGCCGCGAGTCGGCCGCCGATCAGGGCGGTGGGGGCGGCGGAAGAGGGATAGCGCATAAGAAGCCTTTCGGGCAGCTCCTTTCAATCTAGGTGCAACCCGAACTACGACCTATAGATGGGCAATGAGCCCCATCTCACACTTTCCTTCACATCTGCTTCACATAAGTCGGGCACACATAAGTCGGGCCCGTATAAGCCAAGGCGAAAAACGAAATGGGCCCCACCCGGAAATTCCGGGTGGGGCCCACCGTCTAGCTATCGGCTAGCGGGAAGCGAGAGCCTCAGCTCTGGCCGCCGGCCAGCTTCTCGCGCAGGGCGGCCAGGGCCTCGTCGGAGGCCAGGGCGCCCGAGCCCTCGTCGCTGCTGGACGAGTAGGAGCCACCGGCGGCAGCGGCGACGGCGTCGCCACCCTCCTCGGCAGCCTGGGCGTCGGCCTCGCGGCTCTTGATGACCTGAGCCTGGTGCTGCTCGAAGCGGGCCTGCGCCTCGGCGTACTGGCGCTCCCACTCCTCGCGCTGCTTCTCGAAGCCGGGCAGCCAGTCGTTCGCCTCGGGGTCGAAGCCCTCCGGGTAGATGTAGTTGCCCTGGTCGTCGTACGAGGCGGCCATGCCGTACAGGGTCGGGTCGAACTCGACCTCGGCCGGGTTGGCACCCAGGGCCTCGTTGGCCTGCTTCAGCGACAGGCTGATGCGGCGACGCTCGAGGTCGATGTCGATGACCTTGACGAAGATCTCGTCGCCGACCTGGACGACCTGCTCCGGGATCTCGACGTGGCGCTCGGCCAGCTCGGAGATGTGGACCAGACCCTCGATGCCCTCGTCCACGCGGACGAACGCACCGAACGGAACCAGCTTGGTGACCTTACCCGGAACGACCTGGCCGATCTGGTGGGTACGGGCGAACTGCTGCCACGGGTCCTCCTGGGTCGCCTTCAGCGACAGGGAGACGCGCTCGCGGTCCATGTCAACGTCGAGAACCTCGACGGTGACCTCCTGGCCGACCTCGACAACCTCGGACGGGTGGTCGATGTGCTTCCAGGACAGCTCGGAGACGTGCACCAGGCCGTCGACGCCACCCAGGTCCACGAAGGCACCGAAGTTGACGATCGAGGAGACGACGCCGGAGCGCACCTGGCCCTTCTGCAGGGTGGTGAGGAAGGTCTGGCGGACCTCGCTCTGGGTCTGCTCCAGCCAGGCACGGCGGGACAGGACCACGTTGTTGCGGTTCTTGTCCAGCTCGATGATCTTGGCCTCGAGCTCCTTGCCCACGTAGGGCTGGAGGTCGCGGACGCGACGCATCTCGACCAGCGAGGCGGGGAGGAAGCCGCGGAGGCCGATGTCGAGGATGAGACCACCCTTGACGACCTCGATGACGGTACCGGTGACGATGCCGTCCTCTTCCTTGATCTTCTCGATCGTGCCCCAGGCACGCTCGTACTGAGCGCGCTTCTTGGACAGGATGAGACGACCCTCCTTGTCCTCCTTCTGGAGAACCAGGGCCTCGATGTTGTCACCGACGGCGACGACCTCGTGCGGGTCAACGTCGTGCTTGATCGAGAGCTCGCGGGACGGGATGACGCCCTCGGTCTTGTAACCGATGTCGAGGAGGACCTCGTCACGGTCGACCTTCACGATGACGCCCTCGACGATGTCGCCATCGTTGAAGTACTTGATGGTCTCGTCGATGGCGGCGAGGAAGGCCTCCGCGTCGCCGATGTCGTTGACCGCGACCTGCGGGGTGGTGCTGAGGGAGGAGTCGGTGGGGCTCGTCATTAGGAAAAGGGCTCCGGTACGGACATGAAAGTCGTAGGTAATGCCACGCGGAGGGCCCGTATCGCTCCCACCGAAAGCCGGACAGCCAAGAACACGGCACACCGGGATTCCCGTCCAACGAGAACCGGCGTCCGTCTTGCGACCGTGGGGTCTTCGACAGATGCGAGCGCGACCTGCTCCGTCCGAGGCGCGCAGGCCCGCAGCGCAACTTGTAGCATACGGGGACGGCCAGGCACGGTCAATGCCGAAGGACGGCAAGACGGTGGAGCCCGGTACGGATCAGGCCATATCCTCCGAATGCGCACCTCGCGGCGGCGCCCGAAGGGGCCTTGTCCCCGGATGCCACCGCCAGGATCCGGACCCTCACGGGCCGGTTCGCGGCAGCGGCGCTTCCGCACTCCATACCCTACGCGATGGGCATTGTCACCGTGGCCACCACCCCCCAGTCCGACCTGCACGATCTTGACACCTCCGTCGACGGGCCCTTCACGGACACGGGCGCCGACGAGGTCGAGGACGGCGACGACGCGGTGCGCCGCGCGGCCGGCACCGGGGAGAGCAGCCGGGCCAGCCGGCACTGGTGGGACCGCAACGCCGACGAGTACCAGGACGAGCACGGCGAGTTCCTCGGCGACGACCGCTTCACCTGGTGCCCCGAGGGCCTGGACGAGGCCGACGCCCGGCTGCTCGGCGAGGTCGTCGGCAAGGACGTGCTGGAGATCGGGGCCGGCGCCGCCCAGTGCTCCCGCTGGCTGGCCGCCCGGGGCGCCCGGCCGGTCGCCCTGGACATCTCCTACCGCCAGCTCCAGCACTCCCGCCGGATCGACCTCGGCCGGGGCGCCGCCCCCGTCCCCGTCGTCCAGGCCGACGCCGCCGTGCTGCCCTTCGCCGACGCCTCCTTCGACCTCGCCTGCTCCGCCTACGGAGCCGTCCCGTTCAGCGCCGACACCGCCGCCCTGATGCGCGAGGTGCACCGGGTGCTGCGGCCCGGCGGGCGCTGGGTGTTCTCGGTGACCCACCCGATCCGCTGGGCCTTCCCGGACGAGCCCGGCGTCGAGGGCCTCACCGCGACGTCCTCCTACTTCGACCGCACCCCGTACGTCGAACAGGACGAGCAGGGCCGGGCCACCTACGTCGAGCACCACCGCACCCTCGGCGACCGGGTCCGCGAACTCGTCGCCGCCGGATTCCGGCTGGTGGACCTGGTCGAGCCCGAGTGGCCGGCCGGCCTGGAGCAGGAGTGGGGCGGCTGGTCCCCGCTGCGCGGACGGCTGATTCCCGGTACCGCGATCTTCGTCACCGAGCGGGGCTGAGCTCCTCGATGCACCCCGCCTGGCGCGAACTGCCCGTCCGCACCGCCCTGCCCGCCCTGCTTCGCGCGTTGGACGAGCACGGCACCGCCGTCCTCGCCGCACCGCCCGGCACCGGCAAGACCACGCTGGTGCCGCTCGCCCTGGCCGGGCTGCTGGATCCGGAAGGTCCGGTGCGCCGGGTACTGGTCGCCGAGCCGCGCCGGCTCGCGGTCCGGGCGGCGGCCCGGCGGATGGCCTGGCTGCTCGGCGAGGCCGTCGGCGGCAGGGTCGGGTACACCGTGCGCGGTGAGCGTCGCGTCGGGCCCGAGACGGTGGTCGAGGTGGTCACCACCGGCGTGCTGCTGCAACGGCTCCAGCGCGACCAGGAACTGCCCGGCGTGGACGTCGTCGTCCTGGACGAGTGCCACGAACGGCACCTGGACGCCGACACCGCGCTCGCCTTCCTGCTGGACGTCCGGGCGGCACTGCGGCCCGAACTCGGGCTGGTCTGCGCCTCGGCCACCTCCGACACCGAGGCCTGGGCCGCACTGCTCGGCGGTGCCCCGGTGGTCGAGGCGCACGGGACCTCCCACCCGGTGGACGTGGTCTGGGCGCCGCCGCCGCGCGCCGTCCGGCCCGCCCACGGCACCCGGGTCGACCCGGCGCTGCTCGACCACGTCGCCTTGACCGTCCGACGGGCTCTGAGCGAGCACGACGGCGACGTGCTCTGCTTCCTGCCCGGCGTCGGCGAGATCACCCGGGTCGCCGGGCAGCTCGGCGGCGTCGCGGCCGAGGTGCTGCAACTGCACGGCCGCGCCCCGCAGGCCGTCCAGGACGCCGCGCTCTCTCCTGGGCAGGGCCGCCGGGTCGTCCTCACCACCGCCGTCGCCGAATCCTCGCTCACCGTGCCCGGCGTCCGGATCGTGGTCGACGCCGGGCTCGCCCGCGAACCGCGCACCGACCACGCCCGCGGGCTCGCCGGGCTGGTCACCGTCCGCGCCTCGCTCGCCGCCGCCCGCCAGCGGGCCGGCCGAGCCGGCCGCGAGGCCCCCGGCACCGTCTACCGCTGCTGGCACGAGGCCGAGGACGCCCTCGCCGCCCGCTTCCCCACCCCCGAGATCGCGCTCGCCGACCTCACCCCGTTCGCACTCCAGGCCGCCTGCTGGGGCGACCCGGACGCCACCGGCCTCGCCCTGCCCGACGCACCCCCGGCGGGCGCAATGGCCGCCGCCCGGCAGACCCTCCAAGCGCTCGGGGCCGTCTCCTCGGACGGGCGGGCCACCGCGCGCGGCGTCCAGCTCGCCCGCACGGGGCTGCACCCCCGGCTCGGCCGCGCCCTGGTCGACGGGGCGGCGGCGGTCGGCGCTCGGCGAGCGGCCGAAGTGGTCGCACTGCTCTCCGAGGAACCGCCACGGGCGCTCGGCGACGACCTCGGCGCGGTCTGGCGGACCGTACGGAACTCCCGCGACCCCTACGCCGGCCGCTGGCGCGACGAAGTGCGCCGCCTGCTGCGCGCCACCTCCGACGAGCCCGCCACCGACCTCCCCGACGCCACCGCCGTCGGCCTCGTCGTCGCCCTCGCCTTCCCCGAACGCATCGCCCGCGCCCGGGTCGAGCGGCCCGCCCCCGGCGAGCGCAGCCCGTACCTGATGGCCTCCGGCACGGCCGCCGAACTCGCCCCAGGCACCGCGCTCGGCGCCCTGCCCTGGCTCGCCGTCGCGGTCGCCGACCGCCCGGCCGGCTCGCACTCGGCCCGCATCCTGCACGCTGCGGCGCTGGACGAGGACACCGCGTTGGCCGCCGGAGCGGCGCTGGTCACTGCGCGCGAGGAGGTCCACTGGGACACTCGGCGGGGAGAGGTCGTCTCCCGCCAGGTGGAATCCCTCGGCGCGATCGAACTCGCCGAGAAGCCACTGAACCGCCCCGACCCGGCCCTCGTCCGCGCCGCCCTCCTCGAAGGCCTCACCCGCGAGGGCATCAGCACGCTCCTCACATTCCCGTCCAACCTCCGCGAGCGTTTGGCCTTCCTCCACACCGCCATCGGCGACCCCTGGCCCGACGTCTCCGACGAGGCGCTATTGGACCGCGCCGACGAGTGGCTGGAACCCGAACTCTCCCGCGCCCGCCGCCGCACCGACCTCGCGAGGATCGATACGACGGCAGCCCTCCAACGCCTCCTGCCCTGGGCCACCGGCGAGGCGGGCCGCCTGGACGAACTCGCCCCCGAACGCATCACCGTGCCGTCCGGCTCCAAGATCCGCGTCGACTACACCACCGAACGCCCAGTCCTGGCAGTCAAGTTGCAGGAACTCTTCGGCTGGACGGCCGCCCCCGCCCTGGCCGGCGGACGCGTCCCGCTGACCATCCACCTGCTCTCCCCCGCCGGCCGCCCCGCCGCCGTCACTGGTGATTTGGCGTCCTTCTGGCGCGACGGCTACCGCGCCGTCCGCGCGGATTTGAGGGGCCGCTACCCCCGCCACCCCTGGCCCGAAGACCCCACGACGGCGGAACCCACCCGTCGCACCAACGCCCGGAAATGACCGAAGTCCAGCGAGTACGGTCCTAGAGAGGCCACTCCACCGGAGGACGACACCCGCCATGACACTGACCGCCCCGACCGTCACCCGCCCCCACGAGGCCGAACTCCCCTTCGCAGCTTTGATCCTGGACTTCGTCGGTGTACTGACCGCCGACGCCGGGGCCACACACAGGGCGTGGTGCCTCGCTCAGGGCCTCGACGCCGATGCGTGGCGGCACACGCTCAACCATGCCCCGGAAGCCAGCCGCCTGTACACGGAACTCGAAGCCGGTCAGTTGAGCCAGACGGAGTGGAACCGGCAAGTGGCGCCGATCCTCGGTGTGGCGGAGCACGAGAACCTGATGGGCCGGGCGTGGGCGGGCGTCCGTCCGGCCGACGACATGATTGCGCTCGCCCGCTCGGCACGTCAGTCCGGCCTGACGGTCGCGCTGCTGTCCAACTCCTTCGGCCTCGACCCGTACGACCCGTACGAGGCCCTGGGAGTTTGGGAGTTGTTCGATGTGACGGTCATCTCCGAACGCGAGGGCATCGCCAAGCCCGATCCGGCGATCTACCAACTCATGCTGGATCGACTCGGGCTACCCGGCGAAGCATGCCTGTTCGTGGACGACCACCCGAGGAACCTGCCCCCAGCCGAAGCACTCGGCATCGCCACCGTCCTCGCCGACGGCACACCCGGCAATGCTGCCCGCATCGCGACCCTGCTCGGTGTCCCCGCCACCACCTTGAATGGCCGTCAACACGACTGACAGTCACACCATTCCGGCACCGGACGCGGAGTGGCGGAGGTACGGTCCGCTGTGAGACCGCTCACCTTCGGAGGCACCCATGACGCAGTGGTCCGACTATTCCACCGGTCAGCGCATCAAAATGCTGAGGGCCGGCATGACGCAGGAAGAACTCGCCGAGGCCGCCGGAGTGTCCGTGCCGACTGTCCGCAAGGCCGAGAAGGAGGGAGGCAGCATCGGGCTTCCGTCGCTCCTCAAACTGTCCGGCGCGCTGCACGCGGACGTATCGGTGATCCTCGGACAACAGGCACCTCGAAGGGCCTCACTGATCGGCGACCGGGCGATGCTGCGGGGACTGTCCCGCACCGTGCACGACACTGCCGCAGGGGTCGGAACCGACGTTGAGCCGACTGACGCTGCGTCACTGCGGGCCGATCTGGAGCGGGCATGGACGGACTACCGGGCCGGGGACTACACCCGCGCCGGCAGCCTCGTCGCACCCTCCATCACCGAGGCCGCCGCCCTCCTGCGTTCTGCCCCGGACGGTGAGCGGTGCGCCGCACACGGCATCCTCGCCGATGCCTACCGGCTCGCCTCCTACACCGCTCAGTTCCATGGCGCCCGAGACCTCGCGTACGCGGCGATCGGCCATTCCCGCCACCACGTCCACATGGCCGCAGACCCACTGCGGGCCGCGATGGTGGACTGCGGCCGGTCCTGGATCTACATGCGCGACGCCCGCCTCGACCAAGCCGCCGCCACCGCCGAGGACGCGTTCGCGTCGATCGAACCCCGTTACACGGAACGGGATCCGGAGACGCTGGCTACCTACGGATGGCATGTCACCTTCGCGGCTGTGGTCGCCTCCCGTCACGGCGACGCCGACCGGGCCCGTGACCTCCTCTCCCAGGGACACGCGGTCGCCGCTCGCATGGGCCGCGATGTGATGATCAACGGCACCAGCTACGGGCCGACCACGGTAACCGCGCAGGCCATCGGCATCCACACCGTCATGGGCGACCCCGGCAAGGCCTTGACACTCGCCCGCAACCTCGGCGACCTGACCCCGCTGCCGCAGGCCGCCCGCAACCGGCTCGCCCTGGACATCGCCCTTGCCCAGGCCGACACCCGCCAGTACGACGCCGCCCTGGAAACCCTGCTCCAGGTGTGCAGCACACACCCTGACTGGGCCCGCCACCAGGCCCTTCCGGGGGCGATCATGCAGCGCGCCGGTCACGCCAGCACCACCCGCGTGCGCAAGCTCGGCGGCATCCTTGGTATCAGTCTGTTCACTCGCTGAGATCGCGCTGATACGAGGCGTATCACACAAGGCCGGTACGACTTCCGGAAGTGGCACGCTCCGCACGTTCACGATGCCCTGACCCGGCGGCAGCCTTGGCATCATGCCGCTGAATCAGCCTGACCGGCCGCCCGTCCGCCGCGTTCCTGTCGCCGTGTACATCGCGACCAGCAGCGAGGCCGCCACCCTCATCCTCACCGGCCACGCCCGCGCCTTCGCCGAGGCCCGCGACTGGACGGTCACCTTCACCATGGTGGACGACGACCCCACACGCCCGCTCGACCAGCGGCCCGGCTGGCAGGCCATCATCGATGCCCTGAACGCCCGCACCATCCACGGCGTGGCCATCTGGACCCGCGACATGGTGGCCGGCAGCCAGGCCTCCCGAGGCATCGAGGCCTACGACCGCCTCGCCGCGGCCCTCGGCGACCGGGGCGGCTTCCTCGCCGTCGCCCACACCACCGCTCCGGACCACTGAGACCGGAACGCAACTCTCAGCATACGCAGTGTGGATGCGCACTACCTTCGTGCTCCCCTCCGCCCCCCTGAGGTACTCCCCCCATGCTCATGTCCCACCGCCCCCGCACGTTTGTCGCGCGCCTCGACTCGCGGACCGAATCCACGCCCCTGGCCAGGTACTTGCTCCGCGCCTACCTCTCCGGCCTCCCCTCGGGCGAACGCTACGGCGACACCGCCGAACTCCTCCTCGGTGAGCTGTTCGCCAACGCCGTCCAGCACTGCGACGCCCCCGACGACCGCCACATCGAGATCCGCTTCGCCCTCACCGGCGACCGCCTGCGCCTCGAAGTCCACGACGCCGGCACCGGCCAGCCCTCCCTCCACACCCCTGCCTCCGACGACGAGCACGGCCGTGGCCTGTTCCTCGTCAACGAACTCGCCGAACGCTGGGGCTGCGCCTCCCGGCCCGGCGGCATCGGCAAGTTCGTCTGGGCCCTCGTCGCCCCCACCCCTGCCCTCGTCACCGTCTGAAAGCCCGAACCCCTCATGCACCTCCCCACTCTCGCCCGCCACGCCCTTTCCCGCGGCACCACTCCCGCCGAGGCGTACGCCCTCCTCGCCCGCCGCACCCGCAAACCCCTGCCCTCCGCGCGCGCCGTCTGCCTCGCCCTCACCATCCCCCTCGCCGAAGCCACCCGCCGCCTCAACGACTGCTACGACGCCCTCCTCGCCAACCCCCGCCCGAACTCCGAAACCGACACCGGCGAACTCCTCGAAGCCCTCGGCGTCTTCGACATCCCCAAAAGTCTCACCCCCACCGAACTCGCCGTCGTCGAGCTCTTCCTGACCGCCATCGACGCCATGGGCGGCATCCGTCCCGGCCACCAGCACGGCCTGACCCGCTGGTTCACCACCGGCAACCTCACCACCGCCTACCTCTCCCTCGCCGCCGCCCAACCCCTCCCCCGCACCGGCGACCCCACCACCTACTGGACCACCCTCGTCACCGCCGGCGAACTCCTCACCACCACCCCCAACCCCGACACCCGAATCAAGTACGCCCTCACCCACTGCTGCACCCAAGCAACCCAGCACCAAAAGTCGGACCCGCCGACTTCCAGCGCACCCCCGCCCTCATCGCCGTCCGAAGCGAGCCTCCGATGAACCTTCCGCCCCCTCGTCCTCGGCTTCTCCAGCCTCTTGAGTCCCGCCGAGCCATGGCCAGAGCTCCTCCCGGGCCTGGAACTCCCCTCCCAGCCGGGATGGGAATGCAACAACTCAACTCTTCCGCAGGGTTGCTGAAACAACTCGGACCACCGCTTCGAGGAGAATGCATGACGCAGACGCCCGTACCGTGGGGCATCGGCAGGATGGGGCCCTACGCGGCCACTGCCACGCTCCCGGCGTTCACTCCCGTGACCGAGTCCTACGACCAGGACCAGAGTTCTGGCTGATGGACGACCGAAGCAGGTCGGTGCTGGTACTGACCAACTCCTCTGACTTGACATCCTCCCCTCCCTGAAATGGGAGGGGATTCCTGGCTCACGCTGCCTGGTCGCCCTGCGGGCGTTCAGGTCTTCCACGATCAGCACCAGCCGGGTTGAGACCAGCCCGGACGAGCATCACGCGTGCGGAGTTCTTGTCCCTGGGGGACGAGGCTCCGCATGCGGTGCACGAGTAGGCCCTCTCGGAGAGGGGGAGGCGGTGCTTGGCTCTCGCACCGCAGTGCGCGCAGTCCATTGTGGTGTGCGCGGGGTTGACCAGGTGTACGGTCCGTCCGTGTTTGCGGGCCATCTCGACCAGCGCCGTCTTCGTGGCGCCGATCGCGGCGTCGGCCGCCTTGCCGGCCATGGTGGTACGGCTGAGGAACTTCGGCCGGAAGTCCTCCACCGCAATCGTGTCGTGGTCGCGCACAACCGACTTGGCCCACTTGCGGGCGGTGTCCTGCCGCTGGTTCGCGACCTTCCGCTGCAGCTTCGCGGCCTGCCGCTGGGCCTTGCGGTAGCCCTTGGTCTGCGCCTTCCCCTTCGGCTGACGCCGTCGGGCCATCCGCCGCTGGTAGCGGGCGAGTTTCCGCGCGACGCTCTTCCCGTGCCGGGGATGGGGAAGGTCGTGGGCGTCGCTGGTCGTCGTGGCGATCTCCGTGACACCCCAGTCGATCCCGATGGCGCGCCCGGTGGCGGGCAGCGGCTCGACGACCGCAGGGACCACGAAGCTCGCGTACCAGTGCCCTATGGCGTCCTGATACACCCGGACCGAGGACGGATCGCCCGGCAGATCACGGGACCACACCACCGTCACCACGATGCCGCCCGCCAGGTGCAACCGGCCGTCCCTGATCCGGAAACCGCGCCGCGTGTAGTTCAGCGACGGCCGCGACTCCCGCTTGCGCTTCGGCTTCGGCATCCCAGCACGCCGACGCACCGGCAGCTGCGCCTTGATGTCCTTCATAGCCTTGGCGCGGGACGTGGCGAAGTCCAGGATGGTCTGCTGCTGCGGGACCGACGCCCCCTCACGCAGCCACGCCATCGCGCCGCGCGCCTGAGTCAGGAGCTTGTCCAGGTCGGCCGGCCCGCAGGTGCGCCTGTTCTCAACGTCGGCCCGGTTGCGCAGATGGATCTTCCGCGACATGTGGACACACTCGTTCCACACCCACCGACACCGGCCCCACTCCGCGTCCAACAGCGCGCACGCGGTCGACGACACACGAAGCCGATAGGTGTACCGGGCATGCCCGGCACCCTCCGCCACCTGTCGTGTCGTCATACTCCGCAACCTAACAGCCCCCACTGACAACGAAAGAAAGTGCAGGCCAGAAGCCGCACAGAGAACTCCGCCGCTACGCGGCTCCAAGTCCCCCATTCCTCCCCCGGCTGAAGCCGGGGGCATCCTGGGAGAGATCTGGTGACAGCGGATACGGTGCTTCGGATGCTCGCTGAGCGTCGGGTTCCGGCGGTCCGTCTCGATCCCGGCACCGACCTGCACACGGGTGCCTCGCTGACCGCCACGTACCGCACGGGCAGCCAGCGGGGTTCCCTCCGCACGTCGAGCCGCGAGCTGGACCTCACGGCCGTTCGATCCGTCTGGGTCCGCAGGCCCTCGCCCTACGACGGGCCGCCCGACCTTGACGGCCAGGACCGCCGGTTCGCCGCCTCGCAGGCGTTCTGGGGGGTGGGTGGCATCCTGGCCTCACTTCCCGGGGCGCACTACGTGAACCACCCCTGGCTCAACCGGGCCGCGGAGTGCAAGCCGGCTCAGCTCGCCGCCGCACAGCGCTGCGGATTCCGAGTGCCCGACACCCTGATCACCGACAACGAGCACGAGGCACGGAGTTTCACTGCCCACCAAGTCGGTGGCACCGTCTACAAGCCCCTGTGGAACACCCCGTACTCGGTCGGCGGGCAGGCTCGGGCCGTATGGGTCCGCGAAGTCCTCAGCGTTGAGATCACCGAGGCCGTGACGGCGTGTCCGCACATGTTCCAAGCCAAGATTCCCAAGGTGTTCGACACCCGGGTGACCGCGGTCGGAAACCGACTCTTCGGCGCCCGCATCGACAGCCCGGATCTTGACTGGCGGCATCGACAGGACCGAATGCGCTGTAGCCCGATCGACGTGCCCGCGCCGGTTGCCGAGGCCGTCACCCGCTACCTCGCCACCTTTCGACTGGTCTTCGGCGCCTTCGACTTCGCCGTCACCGCGGATGGCACGTGGCACTTCCTGGAGTGCAACCCGAACGGGCAATGGGCATGGCAGCCCGCCGAGACCACCAACCGGATTGCGCACGCAATCGCCGACCAACTGGAGAGAGGCCACGAAGAATGACCACGTCCGACACCCTGCGCGCCGCCCTGGTCGACCAGCTCACCGAGAACGGCACGCTCACCGACCCGGCATGGACCTTCTGACCCGGCTCCCTTCCGGCAGGACGCAGCCTGTCGGGCAATCCGACCGTCACTCCTTCGTCCAGCGCCTGAACAGTGAGCTGGATCTGCTCCATGATGCCCTCCGCGCCCTGGGCGTGGGGCCCTCCCCCACCAATGCCGCCCGCTGCCTCCCCGGCAGCGGGCGGCACCCGACCACCGGCCGGAGAACCCCCGTGCCCACCCGCCGCTACGGCCGCACCACCGTCACCCTCCCGGACCTGGACAACGACCCCTACCTGGGCGTCATCACCTCCCCGCCCAGGCCCGGCAGCACCGTCACCGAGTTCCGCTACACCGACCAGGACCTGCGAGACCTCGACCTCACCGAGGCCGATCTGCGCAATGGCATCCTGCACAACATCACCGCCCAGCGCACCACCAGAACGTCCGGTTCAGCTCCGTCCAGATCACCGCCAGCGACCTCGGCTCACTCCAACTGAGCGGCACCAAGGCATCCCGCACCCTGTTCCGCGACTGTCGGCTCATGGGCGCGGCCATCACCGGCGCCGTCCTGGACAGCGTCCTGTTCGAGAACTGCCGTCTCGACTACGCCATCTTCGACCAGGTCCGCGCGAGCGGCCCGCTCGTCTTCGATCGGTGCGTGCTCTCCGAGGCCACCTTCACCGGCTGCGACCTCACCGGCGTGGTGATGCGTGACTGTGTGCTGCGCGCCACCGGGTTCGAGGCCGGCGCGTACAAGGACCTCGACCTGAGCGGCAGCGACCTGTCCACCGTTCGTGGCGTCGGCAACCTGCGGGAGGTCGTGATCAGCCGCGCCCAGCAGTACCAGCTCACCGATGCCCTCCTCGCCGAACTGAACCTCACCTACAACGAGGACCTGCCACAGCACCACTGACCGTCACTCGGAGGGAGACCCACGTGCGGCCGCTCATCGTCTTCACCGACTGCGCCAAGCTCCGCGACCGCTGCCAGATCACCACGGTGGTCGTCCGCGACCACCCGGCTTACGAGGACGGGGCGGTGGTCCCGACCGGCCAGTGGACGCCCATCAGCCCCGCCGAGGCCGATCTCCTGCGCGCACCGCACCACGTACCGGAAGCCGAGGCCGTCGAGCTCGTCGCCTTCCGGTGTGTGCTGCGCTGCCTGCGACTGCGGCTCGCCCCCGGTGAGGGATACCTCGCCCCCACCGAGCTGCTGCCCCACGACGGCTCCACGATGGACATCCCCGAACCCTCCACCGCCGCGTTCTGGCTCGACCACTGGCCGATCGGGGCGTTCCCGTCGCTGATCTGACCAACCGAACACGGCGGCCGTGTGCGGTCCAGGAGAACGAGCACCTCGCGCCCGCGTGGCAGCGCCTGGAAGCTTCCCGCATCGCATCCCGGGGCACTGCCGTGTGTAGGAAGTCGATCCCATCGACTTCCTACACACCCCCACAGCCTTACCGCACAGAAAGTCGGCGAGCTGTCCCCTTTCGGTCCCCCCTGCCGTACTATCCGGCCCGGCCCGGCGTGCTTGGGCCGCCTGTCAGAACACCGGCGGTCGGCCCAGCTTCGCCATCCGCCACACCGTGTTCCACCGCATCGGCCGCCGCGGCGGGTACGGCGTGCGCAGGCCTTCGAAGAAGCCGGACCACCAGGCCTTGAGGCCGGACAGCGGCGGTCGGCGGGCCAGTGTGTACAGCGCCCAGGAGGTGAGGTAGACCGGCACGAGGAGCGCGGGCAGGTGGCGCTTGGCCAGCCAGACCCGGTTGCGGGCCGTCAGCCGGTAATAGGTGGCGTGCCGGGCCGGGTCGGTGCGGGGGTGCTGGAGCAGCATGTCGGCGCGGTAGTCGATGCGCCAGCCCGCGTCCAGGGCGCGCCAGGCGAAGTCGGTCTCCTCGTGGGCGTAGAAGAACGCGGCGGGGAACAGCCCGACCTGGTCGATCACGCTCATGCGGATGGCGTGGCCGCCGCCCAGGAAGGTGGTGACCGGCCCCGACTGCATCGGGTCGCTCTCACCGAGGCGGGGGACGTGCCGGCGCTGGGTGAACCCGGTCTCGTCCGCGATGCGGAAGGACACGATCCCGAGCTGCGGGCCCTGCTCGAAGGCTTCCCGGATCAGCCGGAAGGTGTCGGTACGGGGCAGCAGGCCGTCGTCGTCCAAGACGACCAGCACGTCCGCGCCGCCCAGCTCGCGCAGCCGCTCGACGCCCGCGTTGCGGCCGCCGGGGATGCCGAGGTTCTCCGGCAGCTCCACGGCGTCCACCCAGTCCGGCAGTTCGGGCAGCTTCACGCCCTGCCCGAGCACCACGGTCCGAACGCCGCTGCCGCCGCCGTCCTGGGCCCGTACCGAGTCCAGCAGCGCCGTCAGCTCCGCAGGGCGGTTTCCCATCGTCAGCACCACCACGCCCAGCGTGACGCCCATCGCACCCGACCCCAAGCTGAGGAACCCTTCATGATCTTGCCGCCACCGCGGCCCGGGAACGCGCCGCTGCGCGTGCTGGCCGAGACCGGTCGACTCCCGGACCACCAGTACATGGACCGGACCACTCTGGCCTGGATCGCCGGCAACCGTCCCACCGGTGTGGGTGTCCGGGCCACCATCCCACACCGTCCACTCCTGCTGGTACCCGAAGGCTCCTGGTTCGCCCGTAGGGAGACTGCCGACTCCGTCCATGGCATCCGACACGGCGCCCGGGTCGCGATCCTGGTGCAGCTCCTTGCTCACATCCACGGCATCGACCCCGACCGCAGGCCCTCGCCGTTGCGGCGGCCTGCCACGACTGCCGGCGCCACCACGACCGCGATGACCCGGGCCACGGACAGCGCGCCGTCCTCAGCGCTGCCCCCATGCCCGAGGCGATCACGGTCGTCGCCCTCCACGACATCGCCCACCACGCCTTCACGGACGGCCGGGGCGAGCGCCTACCGGCGGCACCAGGACGCGGCGGACCTCCTCAAGGCTGCCGACGCCCTCGACCGCTACCGGCTGCCCCTCACCCGCTGGTGGCCCGACCCCAGCCGGGTTCGCCTGTCCGTCCCCGCCTGGCTCCACCCCCTCGCCCACGACCTGGTGGTCCACAGCGAACAGGCGCGCCTCCACGGAGCACCCGACACCCAGGCGTTGAAACACGCGCTCCGCGCCACCCTGCCCGAGTAGGAGAACCCCCGTGCACGCCGAATGGGACCACGCCCACACCGACTACGGCGCCCTGCCCGGCCGCCCGTCACCGGCGGGACTCGCCGACACCGACGCCGACTGGTACCAGCGCCTCGAACAAACCCCCAACGGGTGGCTGCTGCGCGACAACTCGATGCTTCGCTCGCTCGCCGCCGGCACCCCGATCCACCTCCTCCACCTGACCCGCGACCTGGCGGCCGTGCGCGCCAGCGGCCACCTGCGGGCCTCCACCGGCTGCTTGGTCGGGGCTGTCTACGGCTCCCCGCTCACCCCGGTGCCCGGCGGCGGGCTGCGGCCCCACAACCTCGGCTCGTACCTCCTGGAGAGCCGCAGCAGCCTGGCGAGCCGGAGCAACAGCACACCGCTGGTCATCGAGGTGAACCCCGTCGGCCCGGCGTCGCTGAAGGGGCTCCACTACCTGCGCCTGGGAGGCGTCCACCTGCGCGCCTACCGGGAATACCGACACGTCCTCACCGCCGCCGAGGACACCCAGGTGCTGCGATCCATCGTGGACCGGGTACGCGTCGCGGCACCGTTCCTCGACGCCCTCCTGCACAACGCGAGCGGCAAGGCGACACCCGACGGGCCGTTCATCGACGCACTCGCCGCCACGGTTCCGGTCCTCCCCTACCTCGGCTACCTGTACTTCGAGACCGTCGCCGAGTACCTGATGCTCCACTCCACCAGCCGGGCCACCCGCGAGTACGCGGACCGCGGGGAGATGAACCATCGCCGCCACGTAGGAAGTCGACCTCATCGACTTCCCACTCCACCCCCTCGCCCCGGCCCGCCCGCGAAAGCCCGACACCCGTGGGGGCAGGTGGAAGCCGCCACCGTGGCGCGACCGCTCAGGGGCGTCGACCATCCCCCACTTCGCCGACATGCAGAGCCAATTGACGCTCAGTTCGAACTGCCACTAGTGTTGTTGCAGTTTGATCGGTGAGGCGACGGTCCCGAAGGGAGCACGGTGAGCATCAGCAGCAGGAGCGCGGTGGCGATTCACGCACTCACCATGCTCGGACGCTGGAACCGCTCACTGACCTCCGCGGAAATCGCGGAGAGCCTGGCCGGCAATCCGGTCCTGGTGCGGCGGATCCTCGGCAGCCTGCGGGACGCCGGCCTGGTCCGGTCCACCGAGGGGCGCAACGGCGGCTGGTCGCTCGCCCGGCCCGCCCGCGAGATCACGCTCCACCACGCGTACACCGCCGTGGAGGCGGGGCCGATCCTTTCGCGGCACCCGCATCCGCCGAGCGCCGAATGCGAGGTGGGACGGAACATGCAGAAGCTGCTCGAGGTGGAGTTCCAGGACGCGGAGCGGGCCCTGGAGGAACGGCTCGGGCGGACGACGATCGCCCACCTCGTCCGGCAAGTGCTGGACAGCGAGCGCGAGGTCGCGCAGCGCGTCACCGACTGACCGACGGCGGAGGCACTGCCCTCCGCCTTTCTTTTACCCAAACTGCCACCATCATGGTGGCAGTAAGTCGCCCGGAGGGCCCCGTATGACTTCCGCATCGACAACGACCGGACGGACCGGCTCGGGACTCGGCTTACTCGCCGTGCTGATGCCCGCGATCCTCGTCACGGTCACGGCCAGCGACATGGTCAATCTGATGCTTCCGACGATCGGCTCCGAGTTCGGGGCCTCCGAGGCTGAACTCGCCTGGGTCGTCACCGGATTCCTGCTGATGTTCTCGGTCGGGATCCCCCTGTACGGCCGCGTCTCGGACCGCGTGAGCCTGCGCCGCCTCTTCGCCTTCGCGCTCCTCACCTACGCCGTCGGCAGCCTGGTCTGCGCGGTCTCCCCGAGTCTGGCCGTACTCGTGACCGGGCGGATCGTGACGGGCATCGGCGCGGCCGCGATCCCCGTGCTCTCCGTCTTCGCCGTCACGACGCTGCTGCCGCCGGAGCGGCGCGGCGTCGGGATCGGCGTCGTCTCCGCCGGTGCGGGCGTCGGCACCGCCGCCGGACCGGCCCTGGGCGGCGGCATCGGGCAGGCCCTCGGCTGGCACGCGCTGTTCTGGATCACGCTCGCGGTCTCGCTGCTACTCCTCCCGGCCGTACGCGTGCTCCCGGACGAGACTCCTCGGGGCTCGGGGCGGCTCGACCTCCCCGGCGGCGTGCTCCTCGGCCTCGGGGCCGGTCTCGTCCTGTTCGGCATGACCCGGGCACAGGTCTCCGGCTTCACCGAACCCCTGTCCTGGGGGAGCCTCGTGACGGCCGTCGCGGCGCTCGTGCTCCTCGGGGTGCGCACCGTCCGGGTCGATCAGCCGTTCGTTCCACCGCCGCTGTTCACCAACCGCGTCTACCGGACCGGTGTCCTCGTCGCGTTCCTGGCCATGGCCGTCAACCTCGGCGGCCTGGTGTTCGTCCCGCTGCAGCTGGTGGAGGTCGATCGACTCGCCCCGGGTGAGGGCGCTCTGGTCATGGTCCCGGCCGGAATCGTGACCGCGCTGCTCTCGCCGTGGATCGGACGCCTGGCCGGCCGGGTCGGCACCCGGCTCCCGGTGCTCTCCGGGCTCGGCCTGATCGGGCTGTTCTCGCTGTTCCTCTCGTCCTTCACCGGCGGCTCCTCGGTGGTCTTCGCCGGAGTCGGGGTCCTCGGGCTGAGCATCGGCTTCATGCTCGTGATGACCACCGTCATCGGCGCCGCGGCCGGCGAACTGCCCCCCGAGCAGGTCGGTGTGGGCCTCGGGATCCTCCAGGGAGCCCAGTTCCTCGGGGCCGGTACCGGTCCCGCCGTGTTCGGCGTGCTGGCGTCCGCGCGGCAGCAGGGCGGCAGTGCCGCCATCAACCCCCTCTACTCCGGCGACGGCGGCTCGGCCTACTCCGACGTCTTCCTGGCCATGGCCGCGGTCGTCGTCCTCACGTTCGTCGTCGCGGCACGGATGCGCCCGACGGCCGGCCCCGCACACCCAAGGGCCGACCCCGGGGCCGAGGCCGAAGCCGGGGCCTGACCGGAGGAGGCCGGGGCCTGACGGGAGGTCCAGGTAACGGCGCGGGAAGCGCCCCGGCCCGGCGTCAGCTCAGCAGGCCCGCCGTGTGGAGATGGTCGAAGACGAGCCGGTCGACGGGAGACGAGCGGTGCCGGTCACCGTAGGTGAGCCAGGCGACCTCCTCGATCTCGCTGCTCGCCTCCAGGCGCCCTTCGCACGCTGCCGTGTAACAGGTCATCCGGACGAGGACGCCGTCCGGGTGGCCGTGGGCCTGAGCCTCGAACACTCCCAGCAGTACCGCCGACTCCGGCGCGATGGCGACGGTGAGTTCCTCCCTGATCTCCCGCAGCAGGGTGTCCGGGTCGCTCTCCCCGGGCTCCCGTTTGCCGCCGGGCAGGTAGTAGGCGTCCTTGCCGCGTGAACGCGTGCTCAGCACCTTCCCGCCCTCGGTGTGGATCCAGGCCACTTTGTCGATGACAGCTGCCACGTCCCCGCCTCTCTTGGTCAGTGGGTGTGGTCGGGCCAGCCCGGAGTGGGGGTGCCCATCGACTGGCCCGGGCGCAGGATCGGGATGCCGGTCTGGACGGGGCTGCACGTGATGAGCCTGCCGGCCGCGTCGTGGATGCACGTGTGCTGCGGGTCGGGTTCCTGCGGGTTGGAGTGGCAGTCGGTGCAGGCCGTCGGGGCCAGGTTGTGCGGGTCCTGCGCCGCCGGGGCCTTGGGCTTCCCCGCGGGCGCCCCTTGCGGCTTGGACGCGGGGGTGGCCTCGGCCTTCGCGGTCGGCTTCCGGGCGGCGGTCGGGGCGCTGCTCCCGGGCTCCTCGGCCTCCGGCTCGACAGAAGCGGAAGCCGGGGCCGGGGCGGGCTCCGGCACCGCGGACGGACTCGGCGAGGGCTGCGCCTCGGTCGGCTCGGGCGTCGGCGTCGCCGACGGCTCGGCGGTCACCGTCACGCTCGGCGTGGCCGCGCCTGCCCCGACCGGCGCCGTCGGCCCGCCCTCGCCACCGGACACCGCCCAGACCGATCCGCCCACCAACAGCAGCGCCGCCAGCCCGGCCGGCACCACCAGCCGGGGCCGCAGGAACCTCCGCGGCCGCGCTCCCTCGTCCGTTTCCGCCATCGCCGTTTCCCCCCGCTCACAGCCGCGCCCACTGCGCGGCGGACCGGCAGGATCGTAGCGACGGGCCCGGACACTCGCGTGCCCGGGCCCGCCCGAGGGGCGTCAGTGCGCGGCGGCCTCCCAGTTCGGGCCGACGCCGACCGAGACGTCCAGCGGGGCGCGCAGCGGGTAGGCGCCCGCCATCTGCTCGCGGACGAGGGCCTCGACCTGCTCGCGCTCGCCCGGGGCCAGCTCCAGCACGATTTCGTCGTGCACCTGGAGAAGCATCCGGGAGGTGAGGCCGGCCGTGCGCAGCGCCTCGTCCACCCGGAGCATGGCGATCTTGACGATGTCGGCGGCCGAGCCCTGGATCGGGGCGTTCAGGGCCATCCGCTCGGCCATCTCGCGCCGCTGGCGGTTGTCGCTGTTGAGGTCCGGCAGGTAGCGGCGGCGGCCGAGCAGGGTCTCGGTGTAGCCCGTCGCCCGGGCCTCGTCGACGACCCGGCGCAGGTAGTCCCGCACGCCGCCGAAGCGCTCGAAGTAGGTGTCCATCAGGCCCTGGGCCTCGGCCGGCTTGATGCCGAGCTGCTGCGAGAGCCCGTACGCGGACAGCCCGTACGCCAGGCCGTAGGACATCGCCTTGATCTTGCGGCGCATCTCGGCGTCCACCGCGGCGCCCGGGACCTCGAAGACCTGGGACGCGACGGTGGTGTGCAGGTCCTCGCCGGAGGCGAAGGCCTCGATCAGCGCCTCGTCCTCGGACAGGTGCGCCATGATCCGCAGCTCGATCTGCGAGTAGTCGGCGGTGAGCAGCGACTCGTAGCCCTCGCCGACGACGAAGGCGCGGCGGATCGCCCGGCCCTCCTCGGTGCGGACCGGGATGTTCTGCAGGTTCGGGTCCTGCGAGGAGAGCCGGCCGGTGGCGGCGACCATCTGGTTGAAGGTGGTGTGGATGCGGCCCTTGGGCGAGACGGTCTTGAGCAGGCCCTCGACGGTGGTGCGCAGCTTGGCCTGATCGCGGTGGCGCAGCAGGATGACCGGCAGTTCGTTGTCGGTCTGGGTGGCCAGCCAGGTGAGCGCGTCGGCGTCGGTGGTGTAGCCGGTCTTGATCTTCTTGGTCTTGGGGAGCGCGAGCTCGCCGAAGAGGATCTCCTGGAGCTGCTTGGGCGAGCCGAGGTTGAACTCGTGCCCGGCGGCGGCGTGCGCCTCCTCCACCACGCGCTGGATCTCGGCGGCGAACTGGGCCTCCAGGCCGGTGAGCCACTCGCGGTCGGCGGCGATGCCGTAGCGCTCCATGCGGGCCAGCAGGGCGGCGATGGGCAGTTCCATGTCGTGCATCAGCCCGGCGGCGCCGACCTCGGCGAGGCGGGTGTCGAAGAGCGCGGCGAGGTCGAGCACGGCGCGGGCCTGCAGCATCAGCGACTGGGCGTGCGCGGTCGGGTCCTCCTCCGGTGCGTCGAAGGCGAGTTGGCCGCTCTCGGCGGCGGGGGCCGGGCTGAGCGAGCGGGCCAGGTACTCCTCGGAGAGCACCTCCAGGGTGAAGGTGCGGCGGCCGGGCTTCTCCAGGTAGGCGGCGAGCGCGGTGTCGGCGACGACGCCCCGGATCGTCCAGCCGCGCTCGGCGAAGGCGCGCATGACCTGCTTGGCGATGTGCAGGGCCTTGGGGGCGGTGGCGTCGGCGAGCCAGCCGGCGAAGGCCCGCTCGTCCTCCTCCGCGAGCAGCGCCGGGTCGAACCAGGCGGCGGCCTCGCCCTCCCGTCGCCCACCCCCACCCTTGTCCGAGGCGCTCTGCGCCGCCCCTACTGTTGCGAGGGCCACTTCGGTGACCTCGCCGGAGCCGAGCGCCCACTGGTAGACGGCGGCGAGCGCGACGGTGGTCTTGCCGTCGGAGGCGTGCTCGGCCAGCCAGGCGGCCAGGGTGCCCGGGTCGGTGAGGAGTTCGCCGTCCACCTCGACGCCGGGGGAGAGCTCGGCGGCTTCCTCCTCGCCGGCGGACGGGTCGATGCCGAAGACCCGGTCGCGGAAGTTGGCGTTGCGGAACTCCAGCGACTCCATCAGGGTGCCGACGGCGCCCTTGTCGAACGGCTTGCGGTCCAGGTCGGCTACGCCGAGCGGGAGTTCGACGTCGCGCACCAGCTCGGTGAGCACCCGGTTGCGCCTGACCGAGTCGAGGTGGTCGCGCAGCTTCTCGCCGATCTTGCCCTTGACCTCGTCGGCGCGGGCGACGAGTTCGTCGAAGGAGCCGAACTGGTTGACCCACTTGGCGGCGGTCTTCTCGCCGACGCCGGGGATGCCGGGCAGGTTGTCGGACGGGTCCCCGCGCAACGCGGCGAGGTCCGGGTACTGGTGGGGGGTGACGCCGTACTTCTCGGTGACCTTCTCCGGGGTGAAGCGGGTGAGCTCGGAGACGCCCTTGGTCGGGTAGAGCACGGTGATGTGGTCGGTGACCAGCTGGAGCGAGTCACGGTCGCCGGTGACGATGTCGACGTCGTAGCCGGCCGCCTCGGCGGCGGTGGCCAGGGTGGCGATGATGTCGTCGGCCTCGAAGCCCTCGGCCGTCAGCCGGGGGACGTTCATGGCGTCGAGCAGTTCGCCGATCAGGCCGACCTGGCTGCGGAACTCGTCCGGCGTCTTGGCACGGTTGGCCTTGTAGTCGGGGAACTCGACGGAGCGGAAGGTCTGCCGGGAGAGGTCGAAGGCGACGGCGAGGTGGGTGGGCTGCTCGTCCCGGACGGTGTTGGCGAGCATCGAGGCGAAGCCGTAGACCGCGTTGGTGGGCTGGCCGGTGGAGGTGTTGAAGTTCTCCACGGGCAGGGCGTAGAAGGCCCGGTAGGCCATCGAGTGCCCGTCGAGCAGCATCAGCCGGGGCCGCGGGCCGGCCCCGCCGCCACCCGTCGCGCCCTTGTCCGTACTCTGCGTAGCCACGTCAACGTCCGTTCCTGCCGATTCCACTACCGGCCACCGATCCTATGGCCCGGCACCGACAAAAAGGACGCCGCGCCGGTCCGACCGCACCTGCTACCTACGAGTAGGACGGTCGTACGATCACAGGCGGCACATCCCCGAGCGGCAGGAGCTTCCCCATGACCGATGCGGCCCCCGACACCGCCCCCGTCCTGCACGTCCCGCAGGACGTGCTGGACCACTTCGCCAAGCTCGGCGTGAACCCGGAGACCTTCTCCGGCGGCCACCTCGGCGAGAAGCTCGGCATCCGGGTCGTCGAGGCCTCCGGCGACCGCGTCGTCGGCACCATGCCCGTGGAGGGCAACCAGCAGCCGTACGGGCTGCTGCACGGCGGCGCGTCGGCGGCGCTGGCCGAGACGCTGGGCTCGATCGGGGCGATGCTGCACGCCGGCCCCGGCCGGTACGCGGTCGGCGTGGACCTCAACGCCACCCACCACCGCTCGGCCACCTCCGGGCTGGTGACCGGGGTCGCGACGGCCGTGTTCAAGGGCCGTACCGCCGCCACCTACGAGATCGCGATCACCGACGACACCGGCCGGCGGATCACCAGCTGCCGGCTGACCTGCATGCTGCGCGACCTCTGACGCCCGGAGACCCGACAACGTCCGTCGGGCATCCGCGAGTTCACTCCGGACGACATCAAGTCCCTTTTCCGCCCCCTTGTTTGACCTTCCGCCACCCTGGGCAGGCGTTGGTCTGGACAGGGGGGCGTTCGCATGTCCGGGCGCATCCGGCGCAAAACCGGCGCCCGTAACGCTGCGTAACAAGTGAGAAATCCGATCAATTGCCGGTTCCGGGGCCTTCAGGCGCCCCGGGGCCGCTCGGTCGCGCCCTCGATGTCCGCAATGCGGACGCTCAAGGCCGAAACCAGGGCATCGGACACCAGTGTCCGATAGTCGACGCTGCCAGCTGCAACCCCCATTTCTGGCCCTTACATCGCCCCATCAGCGCGTAAACGCCCGACATCGCAGGGTCGATCGAGCCGGAACGACCACATGGTGAGACAAATGCTCCGTGTGCTCATAACAAGAGAATCACAGCCTGCCCCCAACACTGCCCGAGCCGCCCAACGGCATCTAGAGTCACGGCCAGTCACCGCGCCATTCGATTGGGCCAGGCCCTCCGCGCATTTCGGCTCCCGCCACTCAGGCGCGGGCGCCTCCTGAACCGAAGGGGACCCTCGTGCGTCACCGTTCAGCAGTTGTCGTGAGCATTGCCGTGATCGGCGCCCTCAGCCTCAGCGCCTGCGGCTCCCGCGGAGAGAAGAAGGGCGGCGACGGCGGCAACGCCAACTCCGGCTCCACCACCGTCGTCATCGGTGTCGACGCCCCGCTCACCGGCGACCTCTCCGCCCTCGGCCTCGGCATCCGCAACTCCGTCGACCTCGCGGTCAAGAAGGCCAACGAGACCAACGAGGTCCCCGGCATCAAGTTCGAGATCAAGGCCCTCGACGACACCGGCAAGCCCGCCCCCGGCCAGCAGAACGCCACCCAGCTGGTCGGCGACTCCAAGGTCCTCGGCGTCGTCGGCCCGCTCAACTCCAGTGTGGCGCAGTCGATGCAGCAGATCTTCGACGACGCGAACCTGGTCGAGGTCTCCCCCGCCAACACCGGCGTCGCCCTCAGCCAGGGCGAGAAGTGGGCCAACGGCGAGAAGAAGCGCCCCTTCAAGTCCTACTTCCGCACCGCCACCACCGACGCCGTCCAGGGCCCGTTCGCCGCCCAGTTCCTCTACAACGACGCCAAGAAGACCAAGGTCTTCCTGATCGACGACCAGAAGACCTACGGCGCGGGCCTGGCCGGCACCTTCAAGGGCGAGTTCACCAAGCTCGGCGGCACCCTGGTCGGCGAGGAGCACGTCAACCCCGACGACCGCGACTTCGCCGCCATCGTCACCAAGGTCAGGAGCTCCGGCGCCGAAGCCGTCTACTACGGCGGCGAGTACCCCGCGGCCGGCCCGCTCTCCCTCCAGCTCAAGGAAGCCGGCGTCAACATCCCGCTGATGGGCGGCGACGGCATGCAGAGCGGCGACTACATCAAGCTCAACCCCAAGAGCGCGGGCGACTACGCCACCGCCGTCGGCCTGCCCGTCGAGACCCTCGACACCGCCAAGAAGTACATCGCCGACTACAAGACGGCCGGCTACAAGGACGCCTACGAGACCTACGGCGGCTACTCCTACGACAGCGCCTGGGCCATCATCCAGGGCGTCAAGCAGGCCGCGAAGGACAGCAACGGCAAGGCCCCCACCCGCCAGGCCGTCCGCGACGCCGTCCAGAAGGTCACCTTCGACGGCGTGACCGGCACGGTCTCCTTCGACGAGTTCGGCGACACCACCAACAAGCAGCTCACCGTCTACGTCGTCAAGGACGGCAAGTGGGCCGTGGAGAAGTCCGGCACCTTCAAGGGCTGACGCCAAGTCACCAACAGCACCACCAGCGCCACTTCTCCACCACCGCGCGCGGGGGCGCCACGAGTGCCCCCGCGCGCACCCACATCCACCACCCACGCGGACACCCCCGAACGCACTACGGAGGCCCAGCGGTGCACGACCTACCGCAGCAGCTGGCCAACGGCCTGATCCTCGGCGCCCTCTACGGGCTCGTCGCGATCGGCTACACGATGGTCTACGGCATCGTCCAGCTCATCAACTTCGCCCACGGCGAGATCGTCATGGTCGGCGGCTTCGGCGCCCTGACCGCCTACCTCGCCCTCCCCGGCGGCACCACCCTGTGGCTGGCCCTGCCGCTCATGCTGATCGCCGGCATCCTGGTCTCCACCCTCACCGCCGTCGCCGCCGAGCGCTTCGCCTACCGCCCCCTGCGCAACGCCCCCCGGCTGGCCCCGCTGATCACCGCCATCGGGCTGTCCATCTTCCTCCAGCAGCTCGTCTTCTCCTTCTACCCGGACGCCAAGAAGGCCCGGGTCTTCCCCAAGCTCCCCGGCGACCCGTTCAGCCTCGGCTCCGTCACCATCCAGCGCAGCGACCTCTTCCTGATCATCGCCGCCCCGCTGTGCATGCTCGCCCTCGGCTGGTTCGTCACCCGCACCCGCTCCGGCCGCGCCATGCAGGCCACCAGCCAGGACCCCGACACCGCCAAGCTGATGGGCATCGACACCGACCGCATCATCGTCATGGCCTTCGCCATCGGCGCCGCGTTCGCCGCCGTCGCCGCCGTCGCCTACGGGCTGCGCAGCGGCCAGGTCGACTTCCGGATGGGCTTCATCCTCGGCCTCAAGGCCTTCACCGCCGCCGTCCTCGGCGGCATCGGCAACATCTACGGCGCCATGCTCGGCGGCATCGCCCTCGGCCTCGCCGAAGCCCTCGCCACCGGCTACATCCAGCACCTGCCCGGCATGCACCTCTTCGGGGGCGGCGCCTGGAAGGACGTCTGGGCCTTCGTTCTCCTCATCCTCGTACTCCTGATCCGGCCCCAGGGCCTGCTCGGCGAGCGCGTCGCGGACAGGGCGTGACCACCATGACCACCACCCACACCGAGACGACCCCGGTCATCCCGCTGCCGGCCCGCGCCGCCGCGGCCGTCACCGGACTCGGCGCCCTCGCCACCGCCGCCTCCGCCGCCATGTCCTGGACCTGGACCTCCGAATTCCCCGGCGACCTCACGTACTACGGCTCCCCGGCCGGCCTCCAGTGGCTCGCCCTCGCCGCCGGCCTGCTCACCCTCGTCCTGCTGCTCGCCGGCCAGGGCGTCCCCGGCCTGCGCTGGGCCGCCCCCGCCCGCAGCAACAACGCCGTCCTGTACGCCGCCACCGGCGCCCTCGCCGTCGCCGTCTACGCGGTCGCCTCCATCTCCGCCGAACTCGGCGGCCTCGCCAACCTCGAACCCGGCGGCTGGGTGCTCGCCGCGGGCGGCCTGATCGCCGTCCTCGGCGCCCTCGGCCTGCCGCTCGACCGCCGCACCGCCGTCCCGCTGCGGATCCTCGACAAGCGCCTCTTCCTGCTCGTCCCGGTCGCCCCCGCCGCCTGGTTCGGCGCCCACGCCATCCCCGAGGACAAGCCGGTCGCCCCGGTCATGACCGCCCTGGCCGGCGGCCTCGCCATCGCGGCCGGCGCCGTCCTGCTGCTCCAGCTCGGCCACCTCGCCAACAGCGGGCTGCGGCTCGGCCGGATCGACCGCCCGCTGGCCACGCCGCGCGCGCTCCCCTCCTGGGTCGAGGTGCTGCTGATCGTCCTCGCCTTCGGGATCGGACTGTTCGCGATCACCTTCGGCATCGACACCGAGTACGGCGAACTCTTCACCGGCTACCTGCTGTTCGTCGCCCTCGCCGTCCCCGCCCTCGCCAAGTCCGGCCTGCTCGCCCGGCTGCGCGCGCTGACCGTCAAGCACCGCCCGGTCACCACCGGCGCCGCCTTCGCCGCCGCCGCCGGCTTCCCGTTCACCCAGACCAGCGACCAGTACACCTCGGTCGCCACCAACATCCTGATCTTCGCCACCGTCGCCCTCGGCCTCAACATCGTCGTCGGCCTGGCCGGCCTGCTCGACCTCGGGTACGTCGCCTTCCTCGGCGTCGGCGCCTACGCCGCCGCCCTGGTCTCCGGCTCCCCCGCCTCGCCCATCCACGTCCAGTTCCCGTTCTGGGCCGCGATGCTCACCGGCGCCGTCGTCTCGATGATCTTCGGCGTACTGATCGGCGCCCCCACCCTGCGGCTGCGCGGCGACTACCTCGCCATCGTCACCCTCGGCTTCGGCGAGATCTTCCGCATCACCATGCTCAACCTCAACGGCACCACCGGCCCCAAGGTCACCAACGGCTCCAACGGCATCCCCCGCATCCCGGACCTCCAGATCCTCGGCTTCGACCTCGGCAACCCGCACACCGTCCTCGGCGTCGAACTCGGCCGCTTCTCCAACTACTACCTGCTGATGCTGCTGGTCACCGCCCTCGTCGTGCTGGTCTTCGCCCGGGTCGGCAACTCCCGCATCGGCCGCGCCTGGGTCGCCATCCGCGAGGACGAGACCGCCGCCGAGGCCATGGGCATCAACGGCTTCCGGCTCAAGCTGCTCGCCTTCGCCCTCGGCGCCCTCCTGGCCGGCCTGGCCGGCACCGTCCAGGCCCACGTCAGCTACACCGTCACCCCCGACCAGTACACCTTCGCCGAGGCCCTCCCGCCGAACTCCGCCTTCCTGCTCGCCGCGGTCATCCTCGGCGGCATGGGCACCATCAGCGGCCCGCTGGCCGGCGCCACCCTGCTCTTCCTCATCCCGAAGAAGCTCGAATTCCTCGCCGACTACCAGCTCCTCGCCTTCGGCGCCGCCCTCATCGTGCTCATGCGGGTACGCCCCGAGGGCCTCATCCCCAACCGGCGCCGGCAGCTGGAGTTCCACGAGGCCGCCGTCCCGGCCCAGGCCTCCGACGAGCCGACCGCACTCACCAAGGCAGGGGCGTGACCGACCCGATGACCACCACCGCCGCACCCCTGCTCGAAGTCACCGGCGTCACCATGCGCTTCGGCGGCCTCACCGCGGTCAACGACGTCTCGCTGACCGTCGGCGAGGGCGAGATCATCGGTCTGATCGGCCCCAACGGCGCCGGCAAGACCACCTTCTTCAACTGCCTCACCGGCCTGTACGTCCCCACCGAGGGCGCCGTCCGCTTCCGCGACACCCTGCTGCCGCCCAAGCCCCACCTGGTCACCCAGGCCGGCATCGCCCGCACCTTCCAGAACATCCGGCTGTTCGCCAACATGACCGTCCTGGAGAACGTCCTGGTCGGCCGGCACACCCGCACCAAGGAGGGCATCTTCTCCGCCATCCTGCGCGGCCCCGGCTACCACCGCGCCGAGGCGCAGAGCCGCGAGAAGGCCATGGAACTCCTGGAGTTCACCGGCCTCGCCGAGAAGGCCGACCACCTCGCCCGCAACCTCCCGTACGGCGAGCAGCGCAAGCTGGAGATCGCCCGCGCCCTGGCCTCCGAACCCGGCCTGCTGCTGCTCGACGAACCCACCGCCGGCATGAACCCCCAGGAGACCCGGGCCGCCGAGGAACTCGTCTTCGCGATCCGCGACAAGGGGATCTCCATCCTCGTCATCGAGCACGACATGCGCTTCATCTTCAACCTCTGCGACCGCACCGCGGTACTCGTCCAGGGCCAGAAGATCGTCGAGGGCGACCGCGAGACCGTCCAGAACGACGAACGCGTCATCACCGCCTACCTGGGCGCCCCGCTCGAAGGCACCACCCCGGCTGCTACGGAGTCCGACCAGTGACCGCACTTCTCGAAGTTCAGGACCTCCGCGTCGCCTACGGCAAGATCGAGGCCGTCAAGGGCATCAGCTTCACCGTCGCCCAGGGCGAGGTCACCACCCTCATCGGCACCAACGGTGCCGGCAAGACCACCACCCTGCGCACCCTGTCCGGCCTGCTCAAGCCCACCGCCGGACGGATCACCTTCGACGGCCAGGACCTGAGTGCGGTGCCCGCGCACAAGATCGTCGCACTCGGCCTCGCCCACTCCCCCGAGGGGCGGCACATCTTCCCCCGGATGACCATCGAGGAGAACCTCCTCCTCGGCGCCTTCCTGCGCACCGACGCGGCCGGCATCACGGCCGACGTCGAGCGGGCCTACGGGCTGTTCCCGATCCTCGGCGAACGCCGCCGGCAGGCCGCCGGGACGCTCTCCGGCGGCGAGCAGCAGATGCTCGCGATGGGACGGGCGCTGATGTCCCAGCCCAAGCTGCTCATGCTGGACGAGCCCTCGATGGGCCTGTCCCCGCTGATGATGCAGAAGATCATGTCCACCATCGTCGAGCTGAAGTCGTCCGGGACGACCATCCTCCTGGTCGAGCAGAACGCCCAGGCGGCGCTCTCCCTGTCCGACCGCGGCTACGTCATGGAGACCGGCCGCATCGTCCTCTCGGGGACGGGAGCCGACCTCCTGCACGACGAGTCCGTCCGCAAGGCCTACCTCGGCGAGGACTGAGCCCCTGAACGCGCGAAGGGCCCGGCAGAAACGCTCTGCCGGGCCCTTCGCGCATGCCTTACTCGGACTTGCCCTCTTCCGCCTTCTTGCGGTCCTGGGCCTCACCCTCCTCGATGACCGCCTCGGCCACCGCCGCCATCGTCATCCGACGGTCCATCGAGGTCTTCTGGATCCACCGGAAGGCCGCCGGCTCGTTCAGCCCGAACTTGGTCTGGAGCACGCCCTTCGCCCGGTCCACCAGCTTCCGGGTCTCCAGTCGCTGGCTGAGGTCCCCGATCTCCTTCTCCAGCGCCCGCATCTCCGCGTACCGGGAGACCGCCATCTCGATCGCCGGCACCAGGTCCGACTTCGAGAACGGCTTGACGATGTACGCCATCGCCCCGGCATCGCGGGCCCGGTCCACCAGCTCCCGCTGCGAGAAGGCCGTCAGCATCAGAACAGGCGCCAGGTGCTTCTCGTGGATCTGCTCGGCCGCGGACAGCCCGTCCAGCACCGGCATCTTCACGTCGAAGATCGCCAGGTCCGGCTTCAGCTCCTCCACGAGCCGCACCGCCGTCGCCCCGTCGCCGGCCTCACCGACGACGGTGTACCCCTCCTCCTCGAGCATCTCCTTGAGGTCGAGGCGGATCAGCGCCTCGTCCTCGGCGATCACAATTCGGGTGATCTGGGGCGGATCGGTCTCAAGCGGCTGCGCCTGCTCGTCGGCGGTGCTCACGGGGCTCCTAGTACTGCAACAGTGCTTCCGGCGGGGTACTGCATGCACGAGGGTACCTAGCTGCGCCAGACAGTGCTCACAGGGTATCCTTCACGGACGCGAACAAGCCGAGTTGGTGGAAGGGCAGACACGATCGCCTCAAAAGCGATTGCCTGAAAGGGCGTGTGGGTTCGAATCCCACACTCGGCACCAGAATTTTCCTCATATTCCCAGGTCTGGGGGAATTCACCTTATCCAGTGGACCACACCCAAAGCGTCCACCACCCGGTCTAACGTGTCTCAATCTGACGCACATGACCACTCTTTCTGTGCGCGAACAAGCAGTCCGCCTCCTTCGCCGGGGCGTCCGCAACGCCGAGGTGGCCCGCCGACTCGGCGTCCCGAACGGCACGGTCGGCGCTTGGAAGCATTACGACCGCGCCAAGCACGGCAAGCTCCCCGGCCGCAAACGCTCCACCTGTCCGCACTGCTACGGCGACCAGTTGAACCACCCTGCATACGCCTACCTCCTGGGCCTCTACCTCGGCGACGGGCACATCCTGCTGCCCAACGAGTACCGCAGGACCCAAAGCCTCCAGATCACCTGCGACGAGAAGTGGCCGGGTGTCATGGACTCCGTCGAGCAGGCCATGCGCCAGGTCCTCCCCAACAACAAGCCATGCCGAGTCCAGCGCACCGGTTGTCGCGACGTCAAGGTCTACTCGAACCACCTGACGTGCTACTTCCCCCAACACGGTCCCGGCAAGAAGCACGAGCGCACCATAGCCCTGGAGCCCTGGCAGCAGAAGATCGTCGACGCCCACCCCTGGGAGTTCCTCCGCGGCCTGATCCACTCCGACGGCTGCCGCATCACCAACTGGGCCACCAGGACGGTCGGCGGCGTCAAGAAGCGCTACGAGTACCCGAGGTACTTCTTTACCAACACGTCCACCGACATCATCGGCATCTTCACCGCCACCCTCGACGCCGTCGGCGTCCAGTGGAAGGCTGCAATCCCCCGCTCCACCGGCCAGGTCAACATCTCCGTCGCCCGCAAGGACTCCGTCGCCCTCATGGACGCCCACATCGGCCCCAAGCACTGACAGCGGCGCAGCCCCCGAGAGGGCCGCGCCGCCGAGGGGCCTCAGGCGTCCAGCGTTCCCACGTGGTGGACGCGGACGAGGTTGGTGGAGCCGGCCAGGCCCGGGGGCGAACCCGCCGTGATGACGACGATGTCGCCCTTCTGGCAGCGGCCGAGCGAGAGCAGCGCCGCGTCGACCTGCTCGACCATCTGGTCCGTCGTCGGGGCGAACGGGCCGAGGAAGGTCTCCACGCCCCAGGTGAGGGCGAGTTGGCTGCGGACGGCCGGTTCGTAGGTGAAGGCGAGCACCGGAATCGGCGAGCGGTAGCGGGTCAGCCGGCGTGCGGTGTCGCCGGACTGGGTGAAGGCGACGAGGTACTTGGCGTGCAGGAAGTCGCCGATCTCGGCGGCCGCGCGGGCGACGGCGCCGCCCTGGGTCCGCGGCTTGCTGCCGGTGGTGAGCGGCGGGAGGCCCGCGGCGAGGATGTCGGTCTCGGCGGCCTCGACGATCCGGGCCATGGTCTTGACCGTCTCGACCGGGTACTTGCCCACCGAGGTCTCCCCGGAGAGCATCACCGCGTCCGTGCCGTCCAGGACGGCGTTGGCGACGTCGGAGGCCTCCGCGCGGGTCGGCCGGGAGGCGTTGATCATCGAGTCGAGCATCTGGGTCGCCACGATGACCGGCTTGGCGTTGCGGCGGGCCAGCTTGATGGCGCGCTTCTGGACCAGCGGGACCTGTTCGAGGGGCATCTCCACGCCCAGGTCGCCGCGGGCCACCATGATCCCGTCGAAGGCGTCGACGACGGACTCCAGGTTCTCCACCGCCTGCGGCTTCTCGATCTTGGCGATGACTGGGACGTGGCGCCCCTCCTCCGCCATGATCCGGTGGACGTCCTCGATGTCCCGCCCGCTGCGGACGAACGAGAGCGCGATGAGGTCGGCCCCGGTCCGCAGCGCCCACCGCAGGTCGGCGACGTCCTTGTCGCCGAGTGCGGGGACGGAGACGGCGACGCCGGGGAGGTTGAGGCCCTTGTGGTCGGAGACCAGGCCGCCCTCGATGACCAGGCACCGCACGTGCGGCCCGTCGACGGCGACGACCTCCAGGGTGACCCGGCCGTCGTCGACCAGGATGCGCTCACCGCGGCTGACGTCCCCGGCGAGCCCGGAATAGGTGGTTCCGCAGCGGTCCTTGTCCCCCACGACGCCCTTGTCGGTGGAGATGGTGAACTCGTCGCCGCGTTCGAGAAGTACCGGCCCGTGGGCGAAGGTGTCGAGCCGGATCTTCGGGCCTTGAAGGTCGACGAGGATGCCGACGCTGCGGCCGGTCTCGTCGGCGGCCTTGCGGACGCGGCGGTAGCGTTCCTCGTGCTCGGCGTGCGTGCCGTGGCTGAGGTTCAGTCGGGCGATGTCCATCCCGGCGTCGACCAGGGACTTGATCTGGTCGTACGAGTCGGTGGCGGGCCCGAGGGTACAGACGATTTTTGCTCGGCGCATAGTGCTGAGACTAGGCATTACCGGCGCGTAACCACGACGCGGGTCCGGACTGCGGGATGACCGTTGCCATAAGGCCAGTTGAACAATCTGACACATCCTCGGACCGCTGTGCGAGCGCCCCTCCCCACGCCCCTCCCTCACGCCCGCCGAGCCACCCTCCGATGCGATTCCGTGAAGGGGTGTTCACCCGCGGTTCACCGCCGCTTCCGCCACCGCTCCCCGCCCGGCGGGACGCTCGTCACCCCCGGGCGGCTGCCCGGGCGCCCCGGGTGACCACCCGGACGAAGTAGCGGACGAGGGGGAGGCGTTCGGCATGCGACGCGCACTGGGGGTGGTTGCGGCCCTGGCACTGCTAGGCGGGGTCGCCTTCGCGCTGATCCCCGACGACCCGAAGAAGGACACCGCCAAGACGGTCACCGTCACCGGCCTGATCGGCTCGGAGAAGCGCGCCTTCTTCGAAAACCCCGATGTCAAGGCCGAGTTGGCGAATCAGGGCCTGGACGTCCGGACCGACTCGACCGGCTCCTGGACGATGAGCGACCAGGCGGGCAAGACCCCGGGGCTGGACTTCGCCTTCCCGGCGAGCGCCGCACCGGCGCGGGAGATCCAGCGCATCTGGAAGCTGCAGGACTCCCCGTTGGTGCCGTTCTACTCGCCGCTGGTGATCGTGGCACACGAGCCGGTGGCCCAGGTCCTGAGGAACAACAAGCTGGCCGACGTGGACACCGCCACCGGCGTCTGGACGTTCCGAATGGACGAGTACGTCAACGCGCTGAAGAGCGGCCGCAGATGGGAGGACCTGGCCGGCGCCCGAGAGCACCCCGAGCTGTCCGGCCAGCTCTTCGTGACCACCACCGATCCGGAGAGCTCGTCCTCCGGCGCGATGTACCTCGCGCTGCTCTCCTACATCGCGAACAACCACCAGGTGGTGTCGGACGACACCGGCGTCGCCGCCGTCAAGGACGTCCTGCACACCGCGAACGCGCTGCAGGGCATCCAGAAGAGCAGCAGCGACGAGCCGTTCCGGGACTTCGGCGCGGGGATCGGCAGCCCGCTGATCTTCGCGTACGAGTCGCAGGCCGCCGCCCTGTCGCTGCAGGGCAAGCCCACCGGGGACATGGTGGTGCTCTACCCGGACACCACGGTCTACTCGGACCACACCGTCGTGGCCCACACCGACAACGGCCGCAAGCTCGCCGACGTCCTCCAGAACAACGAGGTGCTGCGCGGTCTGGAGGCCCGGTTCGGGCTCCGGCCGCAGGCCAGGCCGGAGGCCTTCGCGAACCTGATGCGGGACAAGAAACCGACCTTCGCACCCGATCTGACCGCCGCCAAGGTCAAGCAGGCGACCCTGCCCTCGCTGGACAACCTGATCAAGCTGACCGCCGCGGCGAAGGGGACCAAGTGACCATCCCGACGAAACGCCGCGGCCGGCTCGTGGCCGCGGTGGCCGCCGTGCTCGCCGCGGCCACCGCCTGCACCTCCTCCGGTGGCCCCGGCCCAGGCCCCAAGCCCACCGACCCGCCCGCCGAGACGGCCCGTCCCGGGGTGCTGCGCGTCCTGGCCGGCAGTGAACTCCAGGACCTGGCACCGGTCCTGGAGGACGCACGGAAGGCCACCGGGGTGACCGTGCAGTTCTCCTGGACGGGCTCCCTGGACGGCGCGGACACCGTCTCCTCGGGCCGGGCCGACGGCAAGTACGACGCCGTGTGGTTCCCGTCCAACCAGTACCTGCGACTCGATCCGGCCGGCAAGTCCAAGGTGGTCTCCGAGACCCCGGTGATGGTCTCGCCGGTGGCGATCGGGGTGCGCTCCTCCGCGCTCGGCGAACTTGGCTGGGGCGACGGCTCGAAGGTCACCTGGGCGCAGGTCGGCGACGCGGCCGCGGCCGGCAAGCTGCCGTACGGGATGGCCGACCCGTCCCGCTCCAACTCGGGCTTCTCCACGCTCGTCGCGGTGGCCTCGGCCTTCTCCGGCGCGGGCGCGGCGCTGACCGACGCGGACGTGCAGAAGGCGAGCCCGCAGCTGAAGGAGTTCTTCAAGGGCCAGAAGCTGACCTCCGGTTCCTCCGGCTGGCTGGCGCAGGCGTACACCCGGGCCGAGTCGGGCGTGGTGGGCGCGCTGGTGAACTACGAGTCGGTGCTGCTGTCGCTGAACAAGACGCTGCCGCCGCAGCAGCAGCTGACCGTGGTGCGGCCGGTGGACGGCGTGGTGTCGGCGGACTACCCGCTCTCGCTGATGTCCTCCGCCGCGCCGGAGCAGCGCGACTCCTTCCAGCGGCTGACCGCGTACCTGCTCAAGGAGGACGTGCAGAAACGCATCTCCGAGGTGACGCTGCGCCGCCCGGTGACGGCGGGCGTGGCCCCGGCCGCCGGGCTGCCCACGGACCGCCGCAAGGAGCTGCCGTTCCCTGGCACCAGGGCGGTCGCGGACGGCCTGCTGGCCGCGTACCAGAACGAGCTGCGCCGCCCGTCCCGGACGGTGTACGTGCTGGACACCTCGGGCTCGATGGAGGGCTCGCGGATCGCCGCGCTGAAGACCGCGCTGGGCCGGCTGACCGGGGCGGACGACACCCGCGGGGTGCGCCGCTTCCGCGACCGCGAGGAGATCACGCTGCTCTCCTTCGCCTCCTCGGTGAAGTGGACCAAGACCCACGTGGTGCCGGCCACCGGCAGTCAGCCGGGCCCTCAGGCGGAGCTGGCGTCGATCAACGCGGACGTGCAGTCGCTGGCCGCCTCGGGCGGCACGGCGGTGTACTCCTCGCTGGAGGAGGCGTACCGGGTGATCGAGCGCCAGCAGGCGGCGGCCGGCGACGACCGGTTCACCTCGATCGTGCTGATGACCGACGGGGAGAGCAACGCCGGCGCGACGGACGGCGACTTCAAGCGCTTCCACGACGCGCTGCCGGCCGGGGAGAAGTCGATCCCGGTGTTCCCGATCAAGTTCGGGGAGGCGGCGGTGAACCAGCTCCAGGGGATCGCGGACCTGAGCGGCGGCAAGCTGTTCGACGGGACGGGCTCGCTGGACGGGGTGTTCGAGGAGATCCGTGGCTACCAGTGACGGGTTCGGCCCCCGGGTGCTGCGCTACCTGGAGTCGGCCCGGAACCTGGTCGGCTGCGCGGGCGGCGCGGTCGGTCTGGGGCTGCACTTCGCCGGGCTGGGCGGGGCCTGGTGGCCGGGGGTCGTGGCCGGGCTGTACGGGGTGGGCGCGCTGCTGACGCCCGCCCCGGAGCCCCGCCCGAGAACGCCACGCCAGGGGCGGACGGAGGTTCCCGGGTCGCACGTGCCGGAGCACGGGGAGCCGCCGTCCGCGCTGCCCGAGCCGGAGCCGGCCCCCGTGCCCGACCCGGAGCTGGTGGCGCTGGCCGCGTACCTGGAGAGCGTGCCGCTGCCGCCCTCGGCCGGGGTGGACGGCCTGCTGGCGGCGCTGCGCGAGGCCGGGCCGGGCCCGGTGGCGGAGCGGATCGTCCGGCACCGGCTGCCGGTCG
This sequence comes from Kitasatospora sp. NPDC101235, assembly GCF_044767505.1. Classification (NCBI taxonomy): domain Bacteria; kingdom Bacillati; phylum Actinomycetota; class Actinomycetes; order Kitasatosporales; family Streptomycetaceae; genus Kitasatospora; species Kitasatospora sp. NPDC101235. Next base: position 616,385 of record NZ_JBIWNZ010000001.1, on the reverse strand, counting down.
CGGTGGCCGGTTACCTTCGGGCGCGGACCTGGCAGCCCTGGGCGGCGCCGGACGATCCGGACCCGGCGCTCCGGCTGGGCCACGAGGTCGACCGGCTCATGGGCGAACTGTCCTGACCCACCGTCCGCCCTACCACCCCGGACCTCCCCCGTTCCCGTCACGAACGAGTCGCCAAGATCTCACCTCTTGGACAGGTCCGGGGACTATCCAGCACCCCGGCCCGCACGGCACACTTCTACGCGCGTCCTTCTACGCGCGTGGACGCGTACACGCACACTTGCCAACGAATGCCAGTTGACGGTCCATCTGCCGTCGTTCCCACTCGGGAGAGTCGTCCATGCCCCTGAACCGCCGTGACTTCGTCACCCGGTCCGCCGCCACCGCCGCCGGCGCCGCCCTGGCCGGTGGTGCCGCCCTGGCCGCCGCCCCCTCCGCCGCGGCCGCTCAGCCGGACACGGCGGCCGCCAAGGGCCAGCAGCGCAACCCGCACAAGCAGGCCTTCACCGTCATGGGCACCACCGATCTGCACGGCCGGGTGCTCAACTGGGACTACTTCACCGACGCCGAGTACACCGACAAGGCCCACAACGCGGTCGGCCTCGCCAAGATCTCCACCCTGGCCAACCAGGTGCGCGAGGAGAAGGGCTGGGACCGCTGCCTGCTGATCGACGCCGGCGACACCATCCAGGGCACCCAGCTGTCCTACTACTACGCCCGGATCGAGTCGATCGACACCGAGGCCAACACCGTGCCGGACCACCCGATGGCCGTCGCCATGAACCTCATGGAGTACGACGCCGCCGCGCTCGGCAACCACGAGTTCAACTACGGCATCCCGCTCCTGAAGGCCTACCAGGACCAGCTGGAGTTCCCGCTGCTGGGCGCCAACGCGCTGAACGCGAAGAACGAGAAGCCGGCCTTCAAGCCGTACGTGATCAAGGAGCTGCGCCTGGGCGGGGGCCGTCCGGTGAAGGTCGGCATCCTCGGCCTCACCAACCCGGGCATCGCGATCTGGGACAAGGCCAACGTCAGCGGCAAGATGGTCTTCCCGGGCATCGTCGAGACCGCCGCCACCTGGGTACCGCGGATGAAGGCTGCGGGCGCGGACGTCATCGTGGTCTCCTCGCACTCCGGCTGCGACGAGGCGACCACCTGGGGCGACCAGCTGCCCTGGGCCGAGAACGCCTCGGTGGCGCTGGCGGAGACCGTCCCCGACATCGACGCGGTGCTGGTGGGCCACGCCCACAAGGAGATCGCGCAGCGCCTGGTCGTCAACAAGAAGACCGGCAGGACGGTCGTGCTCTCCGAGCCGCTCTGCTACGGCCAGCGGCTGACCTGCTTCGACTTCGAGGTCGAGTTCGCGGGCGGCGTCTGGAAGGTCACCTCGGCCTCCTCGCGGCTGCTGAACTCCAACACCGTGCCGGAGAACCCGGAGATCACCAACGCGATCACCAAGCAGCACAAGAAGGTCGTCGCGTACGTCAACCAGAACATCGGCACCAGCAAGATCGAGCTGTCGATCGCCGACGCCCGCTTCAAGGCCACCCCGATCATCGACCTGATCGGCAAGGTCCAGGCCGACGCCGTCAAGGCCGCGCTGGCGAGCGGGCAGTACGCCAACCTCCCGGTGCTGGCCCAGGCCGCCCCGTTCAACCGCACCGCCCTGATCCCGTCCGGCCAGGTCAAGCTGCGCGACGCCGCGGGCCTCTACATCTACGAGAACACCCTGGAGGCCCGCATCCTGACGGGCGCCCAGCTCAAGGACTACCTGGAGTACTCGGTCAAGTACTACAACCAGCTCGCCCCGGGCGCCCCGGTCGACAAGGAGGCCCTGACCGGCGCCGAGGCCACCCCGGACTACAACTACGACTCGGTCTACGGCCTGAGCTACGACATCGACATCGCCCAGCCGAAGGGCTCGCGGATCGTCAACCTGTCCTTCCAGGGCAAGCCGATCGACCCGGCCGCCGAGTTCGTCCTCGCCGTCAACAACTACCGCGCCAACGGCGGCGGCAACTTCCCCCACGTCGCCAAGGCCAAGATGGTCTGGTCGAACTCCGACGAGATCCGCAACACCATGATCGCCTGGGTGAAGGCCAAGGGCACCATCGACCCCGCCGACTTCTTCACCGACTCCTGGCGCCTCGTCCGCGCCGGCCAGCCGGTCTTCTGACCGACGGTCCTCGCCGAAAGGCCGTCGCCCCGCCGGCGACGGCCTTTCGGCCTGTCCGGTGGAGATCGTCTCCCCGTCGAACCAGCCGCTGTCGGACGGCTCGGAGCGGTGAGTTCGGCGCTCCTGTCCCGATCCCGGCTCCCTTCGGCTTCGAGCTCGCCACCGACGGCCTGATCCGCTACCCGGCCTGAACGGTCGGGCAGCGCGGGTCTCCCGGCGGCTGCCGCCGGGAGACCCGCGCGTTCGGTACCCCCCGGATCAGAAGGGGAAGACCGCGCGCTCGTGCTGGACGGAGATCCACTTCAGGGTGGTGAAGGCGTCCACCGTGGACTCGCCGTTGAGGCGGCCGACGCCGGAGTTCTTCTCGCCGCCGAAGGGCACGCCCGGCTCGTCGGCGATGGTGGCGCCGTTGACGTGGATCATGCCGGTCTCGATCCGCTGGGCGAGCCTCACGCCGCGTTCGACGTTCGCGGTGTGCACCGCGCCGCTGAGCCCGAACGGCGTGTTGTTGGCGAGCCGCACGGCCTCGTCCTCGCCCTCGAAGGGCACCAGCAGCACGACCGGGCCGAAGAGCTCGTTCCGCAGGATCGGCGCGTCCTCCGCCAGGCCGGTGAGCACCGTCGGCGCCATCAGGCTGCCGACCGTGCTGCCGCGCAGCAGCGCGGTGGCGCCGGCCGCGACCGCCTGGTCGACCTGGGCGGAGAGGACGTCGGCCTGGACGGAGTTGATCAGCGGGCCGATGTGGGTGGCCGGGTCCTTCGGGTCGCCGACGGTGAGCGAGGCGACCTTGGCGACGAACTTCTCGGTGAACTCGGCCTCGATGCCGCGGTCCACCAGCACCCGGTTGGCGGCCATGCAGACCTGCCCCTGGTGAACGAAGCGGCTGAACACCGCGGCGTCCACGGCGTGGTCCACGTCGGCGTCGTCCAGCACGATCAGCGCGCTGTTGCCGCCGAGCTCCAGGACCGTCCGCTTGAAGTGCGCGGCGGCGACGGTGGCGACGTGCCGGCCGACCTTGTCGGAGCCGGTGAAGGAGATCACCTTGGGCACCGGGTGCTCGATGAAGCTGTCGCCGATCTCGGCGATGTCGGTGACCACCACGTTCAGCAGGCCGGGCGGCAGCCCCGCGTCCTCGAAGAGCTTCGCGATCAGCCCGCCGCCGACGACCGGGGTCTCCTGGTGCGGCTTGAGGACGACGCCGTTGCCGAGCGCGAGCGCCGGGCCGACGGCCTTGAGCGCCAGGAACAGCGGGAAGTTGAACGGGCTGATCACGCCGACCACGCCGACCGGCAGCCGGTAGAGCCTGTTCTCCCGGCCCGGGGCGGGCGAGGCCAGCAGCCGGCCCTCGGAGGCCACCGACAGGTGCAGGCACTCCCGCAGCAGGTCCTTGACCAGCGACAGTTCGAAGCCCGCCTTCAGCGCGGTGCCGCCGAGCTCGGTCATGATCGCCCGGACGATCTCCGGCTCGCGGTCCTCCAGCAGTCGCAGCGCACGCTCGAAGACCAGCCGCCGCTGGTACGGGTTGGTGGCGGCCCACTCCTTCTGGGCTCGCTCGGCGGCGCGGTAGGCCAGATCGACCTCGGCGACGGTGGCGACGGTGATGGTGGCGAGCTTGTCGCCGGTGTAGGGGTCGACGTCCACGATGTCCCAGGAGCCACTGCCAGTGCGCCACTCACCATCGATGTACTGCAGCGCCAACTCGGAGAAGTACGACATCTGATCCCTCTCATGCACCGACCTGATGGAAATTCATCGTACTGACGTACTACAACTCCTGGCGCACTGCGTACAAAAGTTCACGGGTCCGCTCCGGGCTCAGACTGTCGGCGACCAGGGCGTCCATCGCCTGCCGGTACTCGGCCACCTCGGCGGGTTTGTCGAGGTAGAGCGCGGTGGTGAACTGCTCCAGGTACACGACGTCCGCCAACTCGGCCTCGGCGAAGCCCAGGACGGTGAAGGCACCGCTCTCCGCGCTCAGCCCGGCGTTGCCCAGCGGCAGCACCTGGAGCCGGACGTTGGGCAGCTCGCCGAGCTCCAGCAGCCGGTCCAGCTGGCCGCGCATCTGCTCCGGCCCGCCCCAGGGCCGGCGCAGCGCGGCCTCGTCCAGCACCGCGACCAGGTGCGGCGCGTGCTCGCCGGTCAGCACCGCCTGCCGCCTGATCCGCACGTCGACCCGGCGCTCGATCTCCTCCGACCCGTTGGCGTGCCCACCGGCGGTGACCACGGCCCGGGCGTAGTCGGCGGTCTGGAGCAGCCCGTGGACGAACTGGACCTCGTAGCTGCGGATCTCGGCCGCGGCCTCCTCCAGCCCCAGGTAGTTCTGGAACCAGCCGGGCAGCACGTCCCCGTACTCGTGCCACCAGGAGCTGGCGTTGGCGTCGTTCAGCAGCCCGAGGACGGTGGCGCGCTCCTGCTCGGCCTCGACCCCGTACAGGGTCAGCAGGTCGGCCACGTCGCGCTCCTTGAACCCGACCCGGCCGAGCTCCATCCGGCTGATCTTGGACTCGGAGGCCCGGATCGAGTACCCGGCCTCCTCCCGGCTGACGCCTCTGGCCTCGCGGAGCTTGCGCAGCTGGGTGCCGAGCAGCAGCCGCCGTACGGTGGCGCCCCCACCTGCCTGAGTCGTGCCCATCGAAGTCAACCTCCGCGCTAGCCCAGCCCCCCGGCCGTCGGCGGCAGTCTGCCACCTGGCACCGACGGACAACAGCCTACTGTTCGGGATCCCGCCGGGGCCTCGCCCTGCCGCTGCTCGACGCGGCCGCCGCGCTGCGCACCCTCGCCCCGCCCTTCCGGGAGTGCGCCCGGACGCCCTGCGGGCCTCCGCTCGTGATCACCGCCGCCCGTCTCTCGACCCACCGGGTGGAGACCGGCCGCGGTCCGGCGACCGCCCCGGTCTGGGAGTTCACCCTGGCCGGGTACCCGGAGCCCCTGGTGGTGGTCGCGGTGGACCCGCAGGAGCCCCGTGGTGTCGGTTCCCGGGATCGTCCGCAGGACGTCGTGGACACCCGCGGGACGTCGTACCGCGAGGACGGGCAGGCGGTGGAGGCCCGCATCCGGTACGCCCGCTGCACCGCCGCGCTGCCGCCCCTGGTGTACGAGACCGAGGAGGTGGTGGTGCTGATCGCCCGTGCCCTGCCGCCGACCGGCTCCGTCGGCTGCTGGAGGACCGGGCGGCCGGACAGGACCGTCTTCCGCCTCTCCCGGCCGCTCGGCACCCGCCCGGTCCTCGACCTGGAGAGCGGGACGGCCGTCAGCATGGAGCGTCGCTTGGGGAGGAGCTGAGCGGACCTTCCCCGGAGAACGCGACGGCGCCCGCCCTCCAACTGGTCGGGGAAGAGGGCAGGCGCCAGGAGACCGCGTTGGCCCGGCGACACTGGCGGGGGCAGCGGGTTGAGCTCCCGGCGATGCGGCGCCGGGCGTTCGGTGGGGGCCGGTCGGGACCGTCCGCCCGTCAGACCACCAGGGGGCGGTCCGTGGGCCGGATCGGGGCCGGAAGCGGGGTCTTGCCGCCCAGGTATCCGTCCACCGCGGCGGCGGCCGAACGGCCCTCCGCGATGGCCCAGACGATCAGCGACTGGCCACGGCCGGCGTCTCCGCAGACGTACACGCCATCGACATTGGTGGCGAACCGGCCATCGCGGGCAATGTTACCGCGCGCGTCGAGGTCCACTCCCAGCTGCTCGACCAGCCCGTTCCTCACGTCCGTCCCGGTGAAGCCCATGGCCAGGGTGACCAGCTGTGCCGGGACGGCGCGCTCGGTGCCCGGCACCGGCTCGAACCGGCCGTCCTTGAACTCCACCTCGACCAGGTGCAGTTCCTGGACGTTGCCGTCCTCGTCGCCGCTGAAGTGGGTGGTGCTGACGGAGTAGATCCGCTCGCCGCCCTCCTCGTGCGCGGAGGTGACCTTGTACGTCATCGGCATGGTCGGCCACGGCTGGTGGCCGGGCCGCTCCTCGCCGGGCCGCGGCATGATCTCCAGCTGGGTGACGGAGGCCGCCCCCTGCCGGTGCGCGGTGCCGACGCAGTCCGCGCCGGTGTCGCCGCCGCCGATCACGACCACGTGCTTGCCCTTGGCGCTGATCGGCGACTCGACGAAGTCGCCCTCCTGCACCTTGTTGGCCAGCGGCAGGTACTCCATGGCCTGGTACACGCCCTTGAGCTCGCGCCCGGGCACCGGCAGGTCGCGGGCGGTCGTGGCGCCGGCCGCGACCACCACGGCGTCGAAGCGCTCGCGCAGCTGCTGCCCGGTGACGTCCTCGCCGACGTGCACGCCGGTGCGGAACCGGGTGCCCTCCGCCCGCATCTGCTCGATGCGGCGGTTGATGTGGCGCTTCTCCATCTTGAACTCGGGGATGCCGTAGCGCAGCAGTCCGCCGATGCGGTCGGCCCGCTCGTACACCACCACGGTGTGCCCGGCCCGGGTGAGCTGCTGGGCGGCGGCGAGGCCGGCCGGGCCGGAGCCCACCACGGCGACGGTCTTGCCGGACAGCCGCTCGGGCACCTGCGGGGTGACCCCGCCCCGGTCCCAGGCCTTGTCGATGATGGTGACCTCGACGTTCTTGATGGTCACCGCGTCCTGGTTGATGCCGAGGACGCACGCGGACTCGCACGGGGCCGGGCACAGGCGGCCCGTGAACTCCGGGAAGTTGTTGGTGGCGTGCAGCCGCTCGATCGCGCCGACGAAGTCGTCCCGGTAGGCCAGGTCGTTCCACTCGGGGATGAGGTTTCCGAGCGGGCAGCCGTTGTGGCAGAACGGGATGCCGCAGTCCATGCAGCGGCCGGCCTGCTTGGTGATGATCGGCAGGAGGCTGCGCTCGACGTAGACCTCGCTCCAGTCCTTGATCCGGACGTCGACCGGGCGGCGCTCCGCCAGCTGCTTGGGCGTGGTCAGGAAGCCCTTGGGGTCAGCCATTAGCCGCCTCCATCATCTTGCGAGTGGTCTCGGCCTCGGAGAGGCCATCGCGCTCAGCGGCGTCCTTGGCGGCGAGCACTGCCTTGTAGTCGGTCGGCATGATCTTGGAGAAGCGGGAGACCCCGCTGCCCCAGTCCGCCAGGAGTTCGGCGGCGACGGTGGAGCCGGTCTCCTCGTAGTGCTGCTGCACGGTCTCGCGCAGCCAGTCGCGGTCGGCGGCGGTGGGGGCCTCGATGCCCACCATGCCGTCGTTGACGTTCGCGGGGCGCAGGTCCAGGACGTACGCGATGCCGCCGGACATGCCCGCCGCGAGGTTGCGTCCGGTCTCGCCGAGGACGACGACCCGGCCGCCGGTCATGTACTCCAGGCCGTGGTCGCCCACGCCCTCGACGACCAGGGTGGCGCCGGAGTTGCGGACGGCGAAGCGCTCGCCGGCCTTGCCGCGCAGGTGGACGCGGCCCGAGGTGGCGCCGTAGCCGATGGTGTTGCCGGCGATGACGTGGTTCTGCGCGTCGTTGCCGATGGCCGCCGCCTCGCGGGCCGGGCGGACGACGACCACGCCGCCCGAGAGGCCCTTGCCGACGTAGTCGTTGGCGTCGCCCTCCAGGCGCAGCGTCACGCCGCGCGGCAGGAACGCGCCGAAGGACTGCCCGGCGGAGCCGGTGAAGGTGACGTCGATGGTCCCCTCCGGCAGGCCCTCGCCCCGGTACCGCTTGGTCACCTCGTGGCCGAGCATGGTGCCGACCGTGCGGTTGACGTTGCGGATCGGCAGCTGGATGCGGACGGTGTCGCCGCGCTCCAGGGCGTCCTCGGCCAGCGCGATCAGCTGGTTGTCCAGGGCCTTGTCCAGCGCGTGGTCCTGGGTGGTGGTGCGGTGCCGGGCGGCACCCTCGGGCAGCGCCGGCACGTGGAACAGCGGGGCGAGGTCCAGCCCGGCCGCCTTCCAGTGGTCGATCGCGGCGCGGGCGTCGATGTGCTCGGCGTGGCCGACGGCCTCCTCGATCGAGCGGAAGCCCAGCGAGGCCAGGATCTCCCGGACCTCCTCGGCGATGAACTCGAAGAAGTTGACCACGAATTCGGGCTTGCCGGAGAACCGCTCGCGCAGCACCGGGTTCTGGGTGGCGACGCCGACCGGGCAGGTGTCCAGGTGGCAGACGCGCATCATGATGCAGCCGGAGACGACCAGCGGGGCGGTCGCGAAGCCGAACTCCTCGGCACCGAGCAGCGCGGCGATCACCACGTCGCGGCCGGTCTTCAGCTGGCCGTCGGTCTGGACGACGATGCGGTCGCGCAGCCCGTTGAGCAGCAGCGTCTGCTGGGTCTCGGCGAGCCCGAGCTCCCAGGGCCCGCCCGCGTGCTTCAGCGAGGTGAGCGGCGAGGCGCCCGTCCCGCCGTCGTGCCCCGACACCAGGACGACGTCCGCGTGCGCCTTGGAGACACCCGCGGCGACCGTCCCGACGCCGACCTCGGACACCAGCTTCACGTGGATGCGGGCCGCGGGGTTGGCGTTCTTGAGGTCGTGGATCAGCTGTGCCAGGTCCTCGATGGAGTAGATGTCGTGGTGCGGCGGCGGCGAGATCAGGCCGACACCCGGGGTGGAGTGCCGGGTCCTGGCGACCCACGGGTACACCTTGTGGCCGGGCAGCTGGCCGCCCTCGCCGGGCTTGGCGCCCTGGGCCATCTTGATCTGGATGTCGTCCGCGTTGACCAGGTACTCGGAGGTGACGCCGAACCGGCCGGAGGCGACCTGCTTGATCGCCGAGCGGCGCTCCGGGTCGTACAGCCGCTCCGGGTCCTCGCCGCCCTCGCCGGTGTTGGACTTGCCGCCGAGGCGGTTCATCGCGATGGCCAGGGTCTCGTGCGCCTCGCGCGAGATCGAGCCGTACGACATGGCGCCGGTGGAGAAGCGCTTGACGATCTCGGAGACCGGTTCGACCTCCTCGACCGGGATCGGCTCCCGCCCGAGGCCGTCCAGCTGGAACAGGCCGCGCAGCGTCATCAGCCGCTCGGACTGCTCGTTCACCCGGTCCGTGTACTGCTTGAAGATGTCGTACCGGCGGTTGCGGGTGGAGTGCTGGAGCCGGAAGACGGTGTCCGGGTCGAACAGGTGCGGCTCGCCCTCGCGGCGCCACTGGTACTCGCCGCCGATCTCCAGCGCGCGGTGCGCGGCCGGGATGCCGGAGGCCGGGTACGCCTTGGCGTGCCGGGCGGCCGTCTCGCGGGCGATCTCCTCCAGGCCGATGCCGCCGAGCTTGGTGGTGGTGCCGGCGAAGTAGCCGTCGACCAGGCCCTGGGAGAGGCCGATGGCCTCGAAGACCTGGGCGCCGCGGTAGGAGGCGACGGTCGAGATGCCCATCTTGGACATGACCTTGAGCACGCCCTTGCCGAGCGCCTTGATCAGGTTCCGGATCGCCTTCTCGGGCTCGACGCCCACGATGAAGACGCCCTGGGCGACCAGGTCCTCGACCGACTCCATCGCCAGGTACGGGTTGACCGCCCCGGCGCCGTAGCCGATCAGCAGCGCGACGTGGTGCACCTCGCGGACGTCGCCCGCCTCGACCAGCAGCGACACCTGGGTGCGCTGCTTGGTGCGGATCAGGTGGTGGTGAACGGCCGAGGTGAGCAGCAGCGAGGGGATCGGCGCGTGCTCGGCGTCCGAGTGCCGGTCGGAGAGCACGATGATCCGGGCGCCGTCGGCGATCGCGGCGTCGGCCTCGGCGGCGATCGCGGCCAGCCGGGAGGCCAGGCCCTCGCCGCCGGAGGCGACCTTGTAGAGGCCGGAGAGGGTGACGGCCTTGAGGCCGGGCTGGTCGCCGTCGGCGTTGATGTGGACGAGCTTGGCCAGCTCGTCGTTGTCGATCACCGGGAAGGTGATGCCGACCGAGCGGCAGGAGGCGGACTCGGCGGCCAGCAGGTTGCCCTCGGGGCCGAGGTTGGACAGCAGCGAGGTGACGAGCTCCTCGCGGATGGCGTCCAGCGGCGGGTTGGTGACCTGCGCGAAGAGCTGCACGAAGTAGTCGAACAGCAGGCGCGGCCGCTCGCTCAGCGCGGCGATCGGCGAGTCGGTGCCCATCGAGCCGAGCGCCTCGGCGCCGGCGCGCGCCATCGGCGCGAGGACGACCCGCAGCTCCTCCTCGGTGTACCCGAAGGTCTGCTGGCGGCGGGTGACGGAGGCGTGGGTGTGCGCGATGTGCTCGCGCTCGGGCAGCTTGGCGAGCTGGATCTGCCCGGCGCCGACCCATTCCTCGTACGGGTGCTCGGCGGCGAGGGCGGACTTGATCTCCTCGTCCTCGACGATCCGGCCCTCGGCGGTGTCCACCAGGAACATCCGGCCGGGCTGGAGGCGGCCCTTCTTGGCGACCTTCTCCTGGTCGATGTCGAGCACGCCGACCTCGGAGGAGAGGACGACCAGGCCGTCCTCGGTGATCCAGTACCGGGCCGGGCGCAGGCCGTTGCGGTCGAGCACGGCGCCGATCCGGGTGCCGTCGGTGAAGGTGACGCAGGCCGGGCCGTCCCAGGGCTCCATCAGGTTGGAGTGGTACTGGTAGAAGGCGCGGCGGGCCGGGTTCATGGTGGCGTGGTTCTCCCACGCCTCCGGGATCATCATCAGCACCGAGTGCGGCAGCGAGCGGCCGCCGAGGTGGAGCAGTTCCAGGACCTCGTCGAAGGAGGCGGAGTCGGAGTGCTCCGGGGTGCAGATCGGGAAGATCCGCTCCAGGCCCTGCCCGTTCCTGTTGGCGGGGATGAGGTCGGTGGCCAGCTGCGACTCCCGGGCGCGCATCCAGTTGCGGTTGCCCTTGACCGTGTTGATCTCGCCGTTGTGCGCGACGAAGCGGTACGGGTGGGCGAGCGGCCAGCTCGGGAAGGTGTTGGTGGAGAACCGCGAGTGCACCAGGCCGATGGCGGAGGCGTAGGTGCGGTCCGACAGGTCGGGGAAGAAGGGCTCCAGCTGGCCGGTGGTCAGCATGCCCTTGTAGACGATGGTGCGCGCGGACAGCGACGGGAAGTACACCCCGGCCTCGCGCTCGGCGCGCTTGCGGACCACGAAGGCGACCCGGTCCAGCTCGATGCCGGCCTTGCCGGCACCGGCCGGGCCCTGTCCGACGGGCTCCGACGCGAGGAAGAGCTGGCGGAAGCGCGGCATCACGCTGCGCGCGGTGGCACCGAGCAGGTCCGGGGTGACCGGCACGTCGCGCCAGCCGAGGACGGTCAGCCCCTCTTCGGCGGCGATGTCCTCGATCCGCGCGACGGCGGCGTCGGCCTCGTCCGTGTCCGGGAGGAAGGCGATGCCGACGGCGTAGGACCCGGCCGCCGGGAGTTCGAAGGGGACCTTCCCGCGCAGGAAGGCGTCCGGGATCTGGGTCAGGATGCCCGCACCGTCGCCGGAGTCCGGCTCGGCGCCGGTGGCGCCGCGGTGCTCCAGGTTGCGCAGGACGTTCAACGCCTGCTCGACGATGGTGTGGTCGGCGATGCCGGTCAGTGTGGCGACGAAACCGACGCCACAGGCGTCGTGCTCGTTCCGCGGGTCGTACAGGCCCTGGGCAGCAGGTCGCGCATCCGGCACGAGCGCGTACGGGCGGCGGGCGGCGCCGGCCTGGGGCTCGTTGGCGGAGTGCATGGATGCAGACAGCATCGGCTCTCCCGTCGTCGTCTTTCGGCAAGTGGTGCAAGGAGGGACGACGTTGGCCCTGATGCGATGGTGCGGTGTCGTGCAAGTTCCATGATGCCCGTGATCCCGAGAAGCGGAATACCCCGTCCACATGGCGGGATGATGCGCTGGCCAGGGGCTGTGTGAGGAGGACGTGCCACAGTGCACGTCCCGACGATTGTGCCCAACCGTCCACGGCCTGAAACAGGGGCGAAACCGGGTCGCCACAGGACCCGATCATGGGCGCCTGCGAATCCATCTCGGGAGCCCGTCCGCGGTTGCGAATCCGCGGCACGGGGGCCCGAATGATGAGACCAGGCCAGGCGTTGCCCGATGCCCATGTGTGAAACATCACTCACTGTCCAGCATAACCATGCACGACTGCGAGTCACCCCACGTGGCCGCCGATCAGCCACCCGAGCAGGTAGGTCACCCCGGCCGCCGCACTGCCCAGCACCAGCTGCCGCAGCCCGCTGAACCACCAGCTGCGCGCCGTCACCCGGGCCACCACCGCGCCGCACAGGAACAGCCCGGCCCCCGCCAGAAGCAGTGCGGGCAGCAGCGAGGTCGCCCCCAGCAGGTACGGCAGCAGCGGCAGCAGCGCACCGAGCGCGAAGAACAGGAACGACGAGCCGGCCGCCACCAGCGGCGAGGGCAGCTCGGTCGGGTCGATGCCCAGCTCCTCGCGGGCGTGCACCTCCAGGGCCAGCTCCGGGTCCGCGGACAGCTGCCGGGCCACCTCGTGGGCCAGCTCCGGGTCCACCCCGCGCGAGACGTACAGCTGGGCCAGCTCAGCCAGCTCCCCGTGCGGGTTGCGGCTCAGCTCCAGCCGCTCGGCCTCGATCTCGGCCTGCACCAGCTCCCGCTGCGAGGCCACCGAGGTGTACTCCCCCGCCGCCATCGAGCAGGCGCCGGCCGCCAGGCCCGCCAGCCCGGTCAGGATCACCGTCCCGTTGGACGCCGCACCGCCGACCACCCCGGTCATCAGCGCGAAGTTGGACACCAGCCCGTCCACCGCACCGAACACGGCCGGCCGCAGCCAACCGCCGTTGACATCCCGGTGGTGGTCGGCCGCGGGTATCCGGGGCTGGTGTCCGGCATCGGCTTCCACAGCGATCGCACTCATCGTCGTTCCCCTCCGTCGTCGTTCGTCAGCCCCGAACGTAGCCCGTCTGACCTGGGCATTTCCAGCAAAGTAAGGCTGTCCGAACACCACTGAGGCCACCCTTCGCAAACCTCGCGAAGGGTGGCCTCAGCCGGGGGAAGTCCCAGGTCAGATCGGGTTCCTGGCGTCCTCGCCGACCGCTTCGGCGGCCACCTTCTCGTCCTCGGGCTCCGCCGGCTTGCGCGGCACCGGCTTCCCCTTGCCGTTCTCGTCGCCCTTCCCCTCGGCCTGGGCGTCCTCCGCCACGTGCGCGGCCGGATCGATGCTCGCCGGATCCTCCCGCCCGGGCCGCTTCTTCCCCACGATCACGAAGTACGCCACGGCGCCGATGAACACCCCGATGGACACCCAGTCGTTCAGCCGCAGGCCGAGGTAGACGTGCGCCTCGTCGATCCGCAGCCACTCGGTCCAGAACCGGCCCACCGTGTACGCGGCCACGTACAGCGCGAACACCCGGCCGTGGCCCAGCTTGAACCGGCGGTCCGCCCAGATCACCAGCAGCGCGACACCGACGCACCACAGCGACTCGTACAGGAAGGTCGGGTGGTAGACGCCCTTCACGACCTCGCCGTCGGGCAGCGTCTTGTTGATCTCCAGGCCCCACGGCAGGGTGGTCGACCGGCCGTACAGCTCCTGGTTGAAGTAGTTGCCCCAGCGGCCCAGCGCCTGCGCGAGCGCGATGCCCGGCGCGATGGCGTCGGCGTACGCGGGCAGCGGCACGCCCCGGCGTCGGGCGCCGATCCAGGCGCCGACCGCGCCCAGTGCGACCGCGCCCCAGATGCCGAGGCCGCCCTCCCAGATCTTGAGGGCGTCCCAGGGATTCTTCCCCTCGGCGAAGTACAGTCGGCCGCCGTCGGTGATCACGTGGTAAAGGCGGCCGCCGACCAGGCCGAAGGGCACGGCCCACACGGCGATGTCGCCGACGGTGTGCTTGGCACCGCCCCGGGCGACCCAGCGCTTGCTGCCGAGCCAGACGGCGACGACGACACCGAGGATGATGCAGAAGGCGTAGGCGCGCAGCGGGATCGGTCCGAGGTACAGGACGCCCCGCGACGGGCTGGGAATGTAGGCGATATCCATGGCAGTTCCGACGCTACAGGGTCCGAAGGCCCGCTCGGACACCCTTGGGGTCACAGAAATCGAACAACGGGCGGCGCCGCCCCCTCCGGACGGGGAGGGGGCGGCACGGCGGAACGGGCTCAGCCGGCCGTCGGCGACGGGTTGTTCGCCTCCGACGCGGTGCTGGTCGGCGCCGGCGTCTGCCCGTGCGAGCCGGCCGTGCCCAGCTGTTTGCCCTGGTTCGCGGCGTCCACCCACTTCACCAGGTTCGCCGGGGTGATCTCCTCGCTGCCGTTCTTCGGGTAGATCGGCTGGCCGTTGAGCAGCACCGTGGGAGTGGACTTGAAGCTGGACTTGTCGAAGTCCTGCTGCACCGCGGACACCCATCCACCGAACTTGTTGTCCTTGACGCAGGACTGGAACTCGGGCGTGTCCAGGCCGTTGACCTGCTTGGCCAGGCCGATCAGGACGGCCTTGTCGGCGAAGGCGTCGTTGGTCTCGTCCGGCTGGTTGCGGTACAGCACGTCGTGGTAGTCGCGGAAGTGCCCGGCGTTCTGGGCGCAGCCCAGCGCGTTGGCGGCCGTCCTGGAGCCCTTGCCCCCCGCGGCCCGGTCGATGAACGACACGATGTGGTAGTTCGTGTAGATCTTCCCGGCGTCCTCCAGCTGGTCGATGGTCGACGAGAACTCGCGCTCGAAGATGCCGCAGGCGGGGCAGCGCGGGTCCTCGTAGACCGTCAGGACGGAGGGCGCGTTGCCCGCGCCGACCGGGATGACGAGGTTCTTGTCGCCGATCGTCCCGGCCGGGGCGGCGGCCGGCGTCTCCGGCTTGGAGCGCTGGTTCTGCACCACGACGCCGACGATCACCGCGGCGGCGATCACCGTGAGCACGGAACCGCCCACGATCAGCTTCTTCCTGCGCCGGGAGGAGACCTCCTCGGCCGCCCGGTGCTCCAGCATCCGCTCGCGGGCGGTGCGCTTGCCTTCTCGGTTCTTCTCGCTCATTGCCTTGACATCCACGGTCGGGGGCCTTCGTCGGGTGCAGGGATGTGGGGGGTCAGCTCGCCAGCCAGCGGTCCACCGACAGCCGGGTACGGGGCCGCCACAGCAGCCAGCCGGCCAGCAACAGGAAGCCGGTGTCGCGCAGGATCTCCTGGAGGTACTTCGTCTGGGACTCGTCGACGTGCCCGCCGCCGCCGAAGCAGCCGCAGTCGATCGAGATGCCGCGCGCCCAGGCGGAGGCGATCCCGGCGATGAAGGCCAGCAACAGCAGCGCGGAGACCCCGGCCACCAGCCGGACACCGAGGCCCACCAGCAGCAGCAGTGCCAGCGCCAGTTCCAGGAACGGCAGGCCGTAACCGATCGGCTTGACCAGGCCCTCGGGCAGGATCTCGTAGGCCCGGACGGCCTGCGCGGCCTCCGCCGGATCGGAGATCTTCGCCAGCCCGGCCCACCCCCAGACCACCGCGAGGCCGAGCCGGACGACCGTGCCGAGCCACTCACTCCAGACCGGCACCGGCCGGCCCGCCGTCGGCGTGGGCGCGGAGCCGTCGGGCTGCGCGACCACCAGGGAACCCCCCTCGGGAAACTCGTTCACTCCCTGATGAACCGTCAGGGATGAAGGGTGGTTCCTCCGCATTCAGGAATTAAGCCGGACGGGTGACGTTCTGTCCGAACAGACCGAACACCCGCACGTCAGCGGCACCCCGCCGGCCACCCCGCCTCGAACAGATCCGGATGCCGAGCCGCCTCCGCGCACGCCACCGCCTCCCGCTCCGCCCGCTCGGCCCCCCGCTTGGCCAGCGCGTGCCCCACCTGGGCATGCACCCCGACCGCACCACCCAGCACCAACACGGCGGCCGCCGCCCGCAGCAGAACGGCCCGCTGGAGACCCCGCACCGGCTTACCCCTTCCACTCACCCCCACAACCGTTCGTGTACTCGTCCCTCCTCTCAACGTCGGTCAACCCCGGCTGATGCGTGTCCCCGCTCTTTGTTCACCCGTTCGGGCCCGCACCCCACCACGTCCCCAGCCCCCGAAGCCCGGCGGCCCCCCACTCCCGAAGGAGTGAGGGGCCGCCGGTCCGGCGTTTCCACCGCGCGTCAGCGCCTCCGCACGCCCGAAGCCAGCTCCTCCGCCAGCCCCCGCACGGCATCCAGCGCCGCCGCCTCGTCCTGGCCCGCGGCCAGGATCCGCTTCACGAACGCCGACCCCACGATCACCCCGTCCGCGAACCGGGCGACCTCCGCCGCCTGCACCGCGTCCGAGACCCCGAGCCCGACACAGACCGGCAGGTCCGTCGTCGCCCGGGTCCGGGCGACCAGGTCCTCGGCCATCGAGCCGACCGCGGTCCGGGTCCCGGTCACGCCCATCACCGCGGCCGCGTACACGAACCCGCTCCCCGCCGCCGTGACCTCCGCCAGCCGCGCGTCCTTGCTGCTGGGGGCGACCACGAACACGGTGTCCAGTCCGTGCTCGTCCGCCGCCTTGCGCCACTCCTCGGACTCCTCGACCGGCAGGTCCGGCAGGATGCATCCGGCCCCGCCCGCGGCCGCCAGGTCCGCCGCGAAGCGCGCCACGCCGTAGCGGTCGACGGGGTTCCAGTACGTCATCACGAGCACCGCCGCCTCGGGGTGCGCCGCGGCGACCTCCTGGACGGTCCGCAGCACGTCCTTGATCCGCACACCGCCCCGCAGCGCGATGTCGTCGGCGGTCTGGATGACCGAACCGTCGAGCACCGGGTCGGAGTGCGGCAGCCCGACCTCGACCACGTCGCAGCCGCCCTCGATCAGCGCCTTGATCGCCCGGATGCCGCCGTCCACGGTCGGGAACCCGGCCGGCAGGTACCCGATCAGCGCGGCCCGGTCCTCCGCCTTGGCGGCCGCCAGAATGCCGCCCAGCTTGCTGGCGCTCAGCTTGGAAGTCATGATCACTTACCCCCCTCGGCGGAGCCGTTGCCCGAGCCGTCGGTCTTCTCGTCGTACAGCCCGAAGTACTCGGCCGCGGTGTGCATGTCCTTGTCCCCGCGCCCCGACAGCGAGACCAGGATGGTCGCCTCCGGCCCGAGCTCGCGCCCCAGCTCCAGCGCCCCGGCGAGCGCGTGGGCGCTCTCGATGGCCGGGATGATCCCCTCGGTACGGGACAGCAGCCGCAGCGCCTGCATCGCGGCGGCGTCCGTGACCGGCCGGTACTCCGCCCGCCCGGTGTCCTTCAGCCAGGCGTGCTCCGGCCCGACCCCCGGGTAGTCCAGCCCCGCCGAGATCGAGTGCGACTCGATGGTCTGCCCGTCCTCGTCCTGGAGGACGTACGTCCGGGAGCCGTGCAGCACCCCCGGGTCCCCCTTGGTGAGGGTGGCCGCGTGCCGGGGCGTCTCGGCCCCCTCGCCGGCGGCCTCGCAGCCGATCAGCCGCACCCCGGCGTCCGGGATGAACTCGTGGAAGATCCCCATCGCGTTGGAGCCGCCGCCCACACAGGCCACGACCGCGTCGGGCAGCCGCCCCGTCCGGTCGAGCACCTGCTGCCGTGCCTCGACCCCGATGATCCGGTGGAAGTCCCGGACCATCATCGGGAACGGGTGCGGCCCGGCAACCGTGCCGAACAGGTAGTGGGTGGAGTCGACGTTGGCGACCCAGTCCCGGAACGCCTCGTTGATGGCGTCCTTGAGCGTCCGGCTGCCGGACTTGACGGCCACCACCTCGGCGCCGAGCATCCGCATCCGGGCGACGTTGAGCGCCTGGCGCTCGGTGTCGACCTCGCCCATGTAGATGGTGCAGTCGAAGCCGAACAGCGCGCAGGCGGTCGCGGTGGCCACGCCGTGCTGGCCGGCGCCGGTCTCGGCGATGATCCGGGTCTTGCCCATCCGCTTGGTGAGCAGCGCCTGGCCCAGCACGTTGTTGATCTTGTGCGAGCCGGTGTGGTTGAGGTCCTCGCGCTTGAGCAGGATGCGCGCGCCGCCCGCCTCGGCGGAGAAGCGGTGCACGTCGGTCAGCGGGCTCGGGCGCCCGGTGTAGTCCTTGAGCAGCGCGTCGAGCTCGGCGGCGAAGGCCGGGTCGGCCTTGGCCTTCTCGTACTCCTCGGCGACCTGCTCGACCGCGGCGACCAGCGCCTCGGGGATGAAGCGGCCGCCGTACGCGCCGAAGTAGCCGCGCGCGTCCGGCACCTGGGCACCGGGCAGGTAGTCCTTTTCGGACATGGTGTTTTCCCTTGACGAAGACGGAGATGAACGACGTGACGTCTGACCGGCCGGGGATCCGGCCGATCGGCTGGTTCCTCAGCCGGACGTCACGCGCCATCGCCGCCCCGGCACCTGCCCGGGCTCGCACCCGATGACGTACCGCACCCGACGCCCCAGCACCCGGCGTGCGGGCGCGCGGCAGCCGCGCGGGCGGCAGCCGGGGGCGAGTCGGGTGGCGATCTTCATCGGGTGGTGTCAGTCCTTGTGCCGGACGGCGGGGTGGGCCCCGGCGGCGACCAGGTCGGCGACCGCAGCGCGCGGGTCCTTGCCGGTCACCAGGGATTCGCCGACCAGCACCGCGTCGGCACCGAGGTTGGCGTAGTTGATCACGTCCAGCGGGCCGCGCACGCCGGACTCGGCGACCTTGACGATGCCGTCCGGGATGGCGTGGGCGACGTTCTCGAAGGTGTTGCGGTCCACTTCGAGCGTCTTCAGGTTGCGGGCGTTGACGCCGATGATCCGGGCGCCGGCGTCCACCGCGCGCTTGATCTCCTCCTCGTCGTGCACCTCGACCAGCGGGGTGAGGCCGATCGACTCGGCGCGCTCGATCAGCGACACCAGGGCCGGCTGGTCGAGGGCCGCGACGATCAGCAGCGCGAGGTCGGCGCCGTGCGCGCGGGCCTCCCACAGCTGGTAGGCGGTGACGATGAAGTCCTTGCGCAGCAGCGGGGTGTCCACCGCGGCGCGGACGGCGTCCAGGTCGGCCAGCGAACCGCCGAAGCGGCGCTGTTCGGTCAGCACGCTGATCGCGGCGGCACCGCCGGCCGCGTAGTCGACCGCCAGGGCGGCCGGATCCGCGATCGAGGCCAGGGCGCCCTTGGACGGGCTGGAGCGCTTCACCTCGCAGATCACCCGGACCCCGTCGCCCCTGAGGGCGGCGACGCCGTCCTTGGCCTCCGGCGCCTTGGCGGCGAGCTCCTTGAGCTCGTCCAGGGAGACCCGGGCCTGCCGCTCGGCGAGGTCCTCGCGGACCCCTTCGATGATCGAGTCGAGCACACTCACTCAGGAGCCCCCATCTTTTCTGCCAGTTGGCCAACACGAGCCGGCGGGCGACAGCCCACCAGCTCTTCGATGGTATCGGCACCCGGGAGCGGGGGGCGCACTGGTTCGAGCCGCGTCTCGCGGACCGGACGCCCGTTCCGGCGGTCCTCAGCTGCGCTTTCGCCAGCCCCGCACCGGTTTTCGGACGGACTTGGGGCCGATTGCGGCCGGTGGCCGGGAAGGGCGGTTCGGTGGCCGGGAAACGCGGTTCGACGGCCCTGGAGCACGGTTCGGCGGCCGGCTCAGACCAGCGGCGGCGCCAGCCCCGCGCCGACCGGCGAGTTCCGCACCACCGTGAACACCAGCACCAGCAAGGCGATCAGCGCCCAGCGCCGGGCCCCGACGGTGATCCGGGGCGGCGGCCCGCCGGTCAGCGCGGCCCAGCCCCAGCGAAGCCAGAGCACCGCCAGCACGCCGAACAGCAGGACGGCGACGGCGTTGTCGTGCAGGGCGCCGGTGAGGTCCCCGTGGGTCAACGCGTGGACGCAGCGCAATCCCCCGCAGCCGGGGCACCACCAGCCGGTGGCGGTCAGGAACGGGCAGTCGGGGTAGTGCCCGGGGGTGTTCGGGTCCACCACGGCGACGTACGCGGTGGGGACGGCCACCGCCGCCAGCGCGGTCAGCGGCGGGCTCAGCCGGCGCAGCACGGGCGGCAGGGCGGAGGCGGTGGGGGCGGCGTTCACGCCCCGATTCTGCCCGGGTCGGGCCCGGACACGACGGAACGGCGGGCGTGGCGCGCCCGCCGTTCCGATGTACGACAAACGTGTGGTGCGACGAGCCGGTCGTCAGGCGGCGACGGCGGCGCGGGCCTCACGGGCCGCGAGCTGCTCCTCGGTCGACTTGTAGACGTTGGCGCTGGCCTGCTTGCCCATGCCGGCGAGGGACATCGCCTTGCCGACCACGCCGCCGGCCAGGACGACCGCCAGGCCGACCCACACGAGCAGCACCGACGGCAGGATCATCGCGACGCCCGCGACGCCGAAGCCGACGAAGGAGATGACGACGCCGGTCCAGGCGGCGGGGGTGTGGCCGTGTGCTGCTGCTGCCATCTGAATGGTGCTCCTTGGCTCTCGGGGCCCGGCCGGGCCTGCGGGGCCGCCGGCGGGTTGACGGGTTCCATTGTGCCGGGCCACACATCGGTGACCCAAAGCGGGTGGCGGGTCTATCGCGTCACATGCGCGCAGCTCACACCGCGGTCGGGTCCTCGCCGCGGTCCAGCGCCTTCCACAGGTCGCCCGGTGTGTCGGTCTTCACCGGGGTCCGGCGGGTCGGAGCCTCGTAGCGGCTGCCCATGGCCGGCCAGCCCCGGCCGTAGCGCAGGGTGAGCAGTCCGGCGAGGGCCAGCAGCACCCCGCCGACCAGCGCGACCCAGGGCCACCCGGTGTGCGAGACCTCGGTGGCCGCCGAGCCGGTCAGCGCCAGCTTGCGGGCGGCCTCGGCGTCCAGCGCGGCGGTGTCGCCCGCCCCGGCCACCGAGGCGGCGGCCGCGCCGAGCCCGGCCAGCAGGGTCAGCGCGCCGACCGCCAGCCGGCCGGCGCCGCGCACCGCGAACACCGCGACGGCCGCGGCGAGGCCCACCAGGGCCAGCCCGCCGGGCAGTTCGGAGATCCTGCCGCCGGTGACGGAGACGTCCAGGGTGCCGGCCCGGCCCTCGGCCCAGGTCCGCCCGGCCGCGGTCAGCACCAGCACGGCGCTCAGCACGGTCAGTAGCAGCATCACGCCGAGGGTGCGGCGGCTGGGGGCGGCGGGGGCGGGGGTCTGCTCAGCGGTCACCCGTCCACTATCCCCCGGCCGACGCCGGGGTCCGTACCCGGGGTGGGGGACGGGGTGGGGAACTCGTCCGTCCGCAGCACCACCGTGCGGCCGCCGAGCGGCAGGAACAGGTCGTTGCCGAAGGGCACCCGCTCGGCCTCCCGGTACACCCCCTCGGGGGACGGCGCGGTGTGCACGGTGCAGACCGCCGCCGCCGGATCGACCACCAGGTACACCGGCACGCCGCCGCGCGCGTACGCCTTCGCCGCCTCCGCCAGGCCGGGCCGGGCCACCTCCAGCACCGCCTCGACCCCGGCCGCGCCGAACCGGCCCCGCCCGCCCCGCACCGCGTCCCGGGCGAGCACGGCCAGGTCCGGGGCGAGCGCCGCGCCCGGGTCGGGCCGGTCCCGGCCGGGGCCGCCGGGCGCCGCCGGGAAGTCGATCGCCACCCCGGACAGCACCCGGCCGTGGCCCGCCGGCTGCTCGCCCAGCTGTCCGGCGGCGCCGAGCACGACCGCCCAGCGCAGCTCGTCGTACGGCACCTCGGTTACCTCGGGCATCCCGGCCGCCTCCTCGCGTGCTCCGGCAGTCACCACACCGGTTCCACGACCTCTACGACAGTTCCGGCGTCCGCAGCGTATTGGCGGTGGCGACGGCCCGCAGCACGGCGGCCGCCTTGTTGCGGCACTCGGTGTCCTCGCCGTGCGGGTCGGAGTCGGCGACCACGCCCGCGCCGGCCTGCACGTACGCGGTGCCGTCGCGCAGCACCGCGGTGCGGATCGCGATCGCGGTGTCCGAGTCCCCGGCGAAGTCCAGGTAGCCGACGCAGCCGCCGTACAGGCCGCGGCGGGTGGGCTCCAGCTCCTCGATGATCCGCATCGCCCGCGGCTTGGGCGCACCGGAGAGGGTCCCGGCCGGGAAGCAGGCGGTCAGCACGTCGAAGGCGGTCCGCCCCGGGGCGACCTTTCCGGTCACCGTCGACACGATGTGCATCACGTGGCTGTAGCGCTCGACCTGCATGAAGTCGACCACCTCGACGCTGCCCGGCTCGCAGACCCGGCCGAGGTCGTTGCGGCCGAGGTCCACCAGCATCAGGTGCTCGGCCCGCTCCTTGGGGTCGGCGAGCAGCTCGGCGGCCAGCTCCGCGTCCTCGTGCGGGGTGGCGCCGCGGTGCCGGGTGCCGGCGATCGGGTGCAGCATCGCCTCGCCGTCGGTGACCTTGACCAGCGCCTCCGGGCTGGAGCCGACCACGTCGAAGCCGCCCTCGGCCCCGCCGTCCGGTCCGGGGAAGCGGAACAGGTACATGTACGGGCTGGGGTTGGTGGTGCGCAGCACGCGGTAGACGTCCAGCGCGGAGGCCGGGCAGGGCGCCTCGAAGCGCTGCGAGGGCACCACCTGGAAGGCCTCGCCGGCCCGGATCCGCTCCTTGACCTCCTCCACCGCGGCCCGGTACGGCGCGCCGCCGAACGGCGAGTGCACCTCGCCGGGGCCGACCGGGGTGAAGGTGGCCAGGCCCGGGTCGACCGGCTTGAACAGCTCGGCCTCCATCGCGTCCAGCCGGGCCACCGCGTCCGCCCAGGCCTCGTCCACGCCGCTGGCCAGGTCGTTGCGGTTGACGGCGTTGGCGATCAGCAGCACCGTGCCGTCGACGTGGTCGAGGACCGCGAGGTCGGTGGCGAGCAGCATGGTCAGCTCGGGGAGGCCCAGGTCGTCCGGGTTGAGGTCGGGCAGCTTCTCCAGCCGGCGGACGATGTCGTAGCCGAGGTAGCCGACCAGGCCGCCGGTGAGCGGGGGCAGGCCGTCGTCCTCCTGGCGCGGGGTGTGCAGCGCCTGCAGGGTGGCGCGCAGCACCTCCAGCGGGTCACCGGCCGTGGGGATGCCGACCGGCGGGGTGCCGAGCCAGCGGGCCCCGCCGTCCGGGCCGACGGTGAGCGCGGCGGCGCTGCGCACCCCGACGAAGGAGTAGCGCGACCAGCTGCGGCCCTGCTCGGCGGACTCCAGCAGGAAGGTGCCGGGCCGTTCCTCGGCGAGGCTGCGGTAGAGGCCGATCGGAGTGAGACCGTCCGCGAGGAGCCTGCGGGTGACCGGGATGACCCGGGTGTCGACGGCGAGCTTGCGGAAGGCTTCGAGATCCATGACGGGCGGCACCTTCTGGAGTTGTGGACGGAGTGGGGTCAGGACAGCGGGAGCACGTCGGCGTCGAAGCAGGTGCGGTCGCCGGTGTGGCAGGCCGCGCCGGTCTGGTCGACCTTGACCAGCAGGGTGTCGCCGTCGCAGTCCAGGGCCACCGACTTGACCGCCTGGACGTGGCCGGAGGTGTCGCCCTTCACCCAGTACTCACGGCGGCTGCGGCTCCAGTAGGTGCAGCGGCCCGTGGTCAGGGTGCGGTGCAGCGCCTCGTCGTCCATCCAGCCGAGCATCAGCACCTCGCCGGTGTCGTACTGCTGGGCGATGGCCGGGATCAGGCCGTCCTCGGTGCGCTTGAGCCGGGCGGCGATCTCGGGGGCGAGGGCGGTGCTGCCGGGAGTGGCGGGTGTGGTGGACATGGGGCCATTGTGTCAGCCCGGCCCGCACCGCCCGCTACGGGTGCAGCGGCGCGGTGAGCTTGGGGCCGCCCTGCTTGTTGCTCGCGGCCAGGGTGCAGGTGTAGTCGCGCCAGCCCTGTTGGTAGGTGGCCATCGACGGGCCGAACTGGCGGCCGTAGTAGGTCTTCCCGTCGCCCTGGCGGGCCTTGGCGGCGGTCTCGGCGTCCTTGCAGCCGTCCCGCATCGCGAGGGCCAGCGGGATGTCACCGGTGATGCCGTCGGGGAGCACCGGGTCGGCGATCACCTCGCCGTCGTGGTCGCCCGCGCAGGGCCGCTCCTCGGGCTTGGTGATCACCGGGCTCAGCTGCGGGTGGTCGAAGCAGGCGCCGACCGGGAAGTACGCGTACGGCGGCTGCGGCTTGGTCGGCGTGGGCGTCGGGGTGGGCGTCGGCGTCGGCGTGGCCGTCGGGGTGGGCGGCGGCGCGGCGGCCGGCTTCTTGTCGTCCGGCCAGAGCACCGCGGTGGCCACCACCGCGAGCAGGACGACCAGCACGGCGGCAACGGTGAGGACCAGGCCGCGGGTCGGACGGGAGCCGGCTGCGGACGACGGCTGCTCGGAGGTCATGGCCACGAGGATGGCCCACCCGACCGCCGTCTGACAGCCGCTTCACCGAACTCGCCCCGTACGGGGGCGGCCACCCGGCCTGTGGCGGCGCCGCAGAACATCGCCACCAGGACCTTCGACAGCCCCGCTCCCGTCGGACCTCCGATGTCCGGGTGGCCGCTGTCGGTGTGCCGGGGGATGTCGTGGGAAAGGCGACAGGAGGTGTCGGGTTTTCCGGGGAGGGTGGGGGTTGCCGGTCGGGCCGTGGTGGTGCCGGGCCGGGACGACGGACGGATGGACAGAGGAACCTGATGCGTGAAACACCCGAGGAGCTCCGGCGGCTCCAGGCCCTTCTCGATGCCTCGCTCTCCCGGTCGACGGCGCACCTGCGGTCGATCATCAGCAGTGAGCGCACGCTGACCGCCGGGCAGCTCACCGGTGTGCTGACCGGGATGTGCACGCTCGCGCTGTCCACGGTGACGGCGAAGGGGGAGCCGCGGATCAGCGGCGTGGACGGGCACTTCCTGCACGGGAAGTGGCACTTCGGCACCGCGCGGGGTGCCGCCAAGGCCCGGCACCTCGCCGCCCGGCCCGCGGTCAGTGCCGCGCACCTGCGCGGGGAGGACCTGGGCGTGTTCACGCACGGGAGCGTGGAGGTCCTCAACCCGTACGGCGGCGAGCCGGCCGCCGACTGGCCGGAGCTGCTCGCGTACTTCCAGGGGTTCTACGGCGACGACGCCTTCGACTGGGACAACGACGTCGTCTACTACCGGCTGCACCCGCAGTGGATGACCGCGTTCGCCCCCGACCTGGCCAAGCTCACGGAGAAGGCGGAAACGGCGGAGAAGGCGGACGGGGCGTGAACCCGCGCGGCACCATCGAGGTCGTCGGCGCCCGGACCAACAACCTGCGCGACGTGTCCGTCAGCATCCCCAAGGGCCGGCTCGTCGCCTTCACCGGCGTCAGCGGCAGCGGAAAGACGTCGCTGGCGGTCGACACCCTGCACAGCGAGGCCCAACTGCGGTACCTGGAAGGCCTTTCGCCGTTCGTCCGCCAGTACATCAGCCAGCGCAACCGTCCCCAGGTCGACCGCATCCTCGGCCTCGGCGCCACCCTCGCGGTCGACCAGCGCCGTCTGAACCGCAACCCGCGCTCCACCGTCGCAACCATCACGGGGATCGACGGGCACCTCGGCCTGCTCTTCTCCCGCCTTCCACAGGTCGGCCCGGGCCCGGACACCGCCGAAGGCCCCCTGACCACCGCACACTTCGACCGCCGCACCCCCGAAGGCGGCTGCCCGGACTGCCACGGCGCCGGCGGACGCCGGCAGGCGGCGGAGGACCTCGTCATCACCCGCCCGGACCTCCCGCTGTTCGACGGCGCCTCCCCCTGGTTCGCCAAGTGGCGCTCCGGGGAGCACGTGTTCGTCCCCGCGCTCGCCGCCGCCCGCGGCGTGGACCTCGGCCTGCCCTGGCGGTCGCTGCCCGCGGCGTTCCGGCACGACGTCCTGTACGGCACCGGCGACGAGGCCGTCGAGGCCACGGTCGACATCCCGAACCGGAACGAGACGGCCCGGATGACGTACACCTCCAGCCAGCCGCTGCGCGGCGCGCTCGCCGAGGTGGAGCGGGTGTTTGCCAACGCCCGAACGGCCGACGCCAAGCAGCGGTACCTGCCGTACCTGCGCGAGGAGCCCTGCGGCACCTGCCGTGGCAGCGGATTCGACCGGGTCGCCCGGTCCGTACGCCTCGGCGGCCTGTCCTACCCCGAGCTGCTGGAGGTGGACGTCCGGGAGGTCCGCCGCTGGGCCGGGCACCTCGCCGACACCCTCGACGACCGGCAGCGCGCCGTCGGCGAGCCCCTGCTGCAGGACCTCGGGCGCCGGCTGCGCCTCCTGGACCGGCTCGGCCTGGCCCACCTGCAACTGTCCCGCGGCGCCGCCACACTGTCCGGCGGCGAGCTGCAGCGCACCCGGCTGTCCGCCCAGCTCGGCACCGAGCTGAGCGACGTCGTCTTCGTCCTGGACGAGCCCGGCGCCGGGCTGCACCCGGCGGACAAGCGGCACCTGCTCGACATCGCCCTGGAACTGCGCGACGCCGGCAACACCGTCCTGCTCGTCGAGCACGACCCCGAGCTGATCGCCCGCGCCGACTGGGTCGTCGACATGGGGCCGGGCGCGGGCCGGCTGGGCGGCGAGGTCCTGGTCTGCGGCCCGCCCGCGCTGGTCGCCGCCGACCCCGCCTCGGCCACCGGCCGCCACCTGGCCGGGCGGGGGCCGCGGCTGCGCCGTACCCCGCGCCCGGTCCGCGCGGGCACCGGCTGGCTGGAGCTTCGCGGGGTGCGCGCCCACAACACGGCCGCGGAGTCGCTGCGCCTGCCCATCGGACGGCTCACCTGCCTGACCGGGGTCAGCGGCAGCGGCAAGAGCAGCGTCCTGGGCGCGCTCGGCGCGGGCGTGGCGGCCGCTCTCAAGGGCACGGCGCCCAGGGGCACGGCGGTCGAGGACACGACTCACGCCGGCACGGTGCGCGAGGTGACCGGGCTCGACGGCTTCGGCTGGGTCGCCGTGGTCGACCAGGAGCCGATCGGGCGCACGCCGCGGTCCAACCCGGCCACGTACAGCAAGGCGTTCGACCTCGTCCGCAAGCTGTTCGCCGCCACCGAAGCGGCCCGCGCGCGCGGCGCCGACGCCTCCTGGTTCAGCTTCAACACCCCGGGCGGCCGCTGCGAGGCCTGCGCCGGCCACGGCCGCAGGCTCGTCGACATGCACTTCCTCCCGGACATCTGGGTGGTGTGCGACACCTGTGACGGCCGGCGCTACGCGCCCGAGGCCCTGGCGGTCACGTACCAGGGGCTGACCGTCGACCGGGTGCTGGACCTGACCGTCGCCGAGGCCCTGGAGGTCTTCACCGGACCCCGGCAGCTCGCGCAGACCCTCACCGCGCTCGACCGGGTCGGGCTCGGCTACCTCCGGCTCGGCCAGAGCGCCACCGAGCTGTCCGGCGGCGAGGCCCAGCGCCTCAGGCTCGCGTCCGCGGTCCAGCGCGGCGCGACCAGCCGCAGAGCCGGCCTGGTCGTCCTCGACGAGCCCGTCTCGGGCCTGCACCCGTCCGATGTCCAGCGGGTCGTCGACGCGCTCGACCTGCTGCTCGACTCCGGCAACACCGTCGTCGTGGCCGAGCACGACATCCCGGTCGCCGCCTCCGCGGACTGGGTGATCGACCTCGGGCCGGGGGCCGGCCCGGACGGCGGCGCGGTGGTCGCGCAGGGCACCCCGGACACCGTCGCCGCCGCCGACACCCCCACCGCCGGCTACCTGCGCCGGTACGCGGCCGGTCTGCCGCTCCTGGACGCCGCGCAGGACGCCCAGCGCTGACGGACAGGCGCTGACGGACGCGCGGCGACGGCCACCGCTCCCGGCGACAATGGTGCGGGGCCCGGACCACCGGACCCACGACCAGAGCGGACGACCGGGAGGGAACGACGTGCGGGCGAGCCGGACCATCGCGCTGCTGCTCCTCCTCCAGGCCCGGCGGACGATGACCGCCCCGGAGCTCGCGGCCGAGCTGGAGGTCTCCGAGCGCACCGTGCAGCGGGACGTCGCCGCCCTGGTCGAGGCCGGCGTGCCGGTGTACGCCGAACGCGGCCGCGGCGGGGGCTACCGGCTCGTCGACGGCTACCGCACCCGCCTCACCGGCCTCGAACGCGCCGAGGCCGAGGTGCTGCACCTGGCCGGGCTCCCCGGTCCGCTGCGCGACATGGGCCTGGCGGGGCACGCCCTCGCCGCACGGCTGAAGGTCGCCGCCGCCGTGGGCGACGCCCCCGCGGCCGCCGTCCAGCGGTTCCACCTGGACGCACCGGCCTGGTTCCGCGAGGCCGAGCCCCCGCCGCTGCTCGCCGAGGTGTCGCGCGCCGTGTGGGAGGACCGGGTGCTCCACGCCCGCTACACGGCGCGCGGCGGCACCCGGGAGCGGCGGCTGGAGCCGTACGGCCTGGTGCTGAAGGCCGGGCAGTGGTACGTCGCGGCGCGCGGCCCGTCCGGCCGGGTCGGCTCGTACCGGGTCAACCGCTTCGAGACCGCCGAGGCCGGCGACGAACGGTTCGAGCGCGACCCGGAGTTCGACCTCGCGGGCTACTGGGCCGCGGCGGCGCGGGAGTTCACCCGCGCCATGCTGCGCGAGCGGGCGGTGGTGCGGCTGAGCCCGGCCGCCGTCGACAACCTGGCCGTCCTGCTGGAGCCGACCGCCGCCGACGACGCCCTCGCTACCGCGGGCCCCCCGGACGCCGACGGCTGGGTCACCGTGAGCCTGCCGGTCGAGACCTGGGACATCGGCTACTTCGAGCTGCTCCGCCTCGGCCCGGAGGCCGAGGTCCTCCACCCGCCCGAGCTCCGCGCCCGCCTGGCCGAGGCGACCCGCCGCGCCGCCGCCCTCTACATCTGACCGGCCCCACGAGCGACGGGCCCTAGGCTGGCGCCATGTCGAACCACGCCCTCGCCGAACGCCACCGCCTCGCCCAACTCCTCACCGCCGCAGGGCCGGACGCCCCGACTCTCTGCGAGGGGTGGACCACCCGGGACCTCGCCGCCCACCTGGTGATCCGCGAGCGCCGCCCCGACGCCGCGGCGGGCATCCGGATCGCCGCCCTGGCTGCCCGGACCCGGCGGGTGCAGGACGACTACGCCGAGCGGCCGTACGAAGAACTGATCCGCCTCTTCCGCTCCGGCCCGCCGGTCTACTCCCCCTTCGCCCTGCCCGGCGCGGACGAAGCGGCGAACACCGTCGAGTACTACGTCCACGCCGAGGACGTCCTGCGCGCGGTCGAGGACTGGACCCCCCAGCCCGTCCCGCCCGGCCGCGCCGAGGCCCTGTGGCGCCGCCTGCCCATGATCGCCCGCTTCAAGGCCGGCCGCCGCTCCCCCGTCCGTCTGGTCCTCGCCCGCCCTGACGGCCAGTCCCTCACCGTCGGCCCCGCCGGCGCCCCCACCGTCCGCATCACCGGTGACCCGGGCGAACTGGTCCTCTTCACCTACGGCCGCGGCGCCCGCACCACCCTCGCCGTCGACGGCGCCCCGGACGCCGTCGAGGCCCTCCGCCACGTCCTGCCACTGCCCCCGAAGTAGCGCGCACCCCACGGGCCGGGCCTTCTCTCCGGCTGCGGATGCCGGTGCCCGGGTGCAGACTCGCAGGTGGCCGGGCGGGGGCGTGTGCACGCCCGACGGAACCGTCCCGGTCACTCTCCGTCGAAGGGCACCCCCCATGCTCACCACCGACTTCCCCATCGGCTCGCCCTGCTGGCTCGACCTGGGCAGCCCGGACATCCCCGCCACCGCCCGGTTCTACGGCCAGGTCTTCGGCTGGACCTTCCAGGAGATCCCCGATGCCATGGGCTACGGCTTCGTCCAGCTGAACGGCAGGACGGTCGGCGCGATCGGCGCGCTCAACGAGGGTGACCGGTCCTCCTGGACGACGTACTTCCGCAGCGCCGACGCGGACGCCACCGCCAATGCCGCCCGGCAGGCCGGAGGCAAGGTCCTGGTCGAGCCGACGGACGTGATGCGGGAGGGCCGGCTGGCCCAGTTCTCGGACCCGCAGGGCGCCCGGTTCGCCGTTTGGCAGGCCGGCAACACCAAGGGGCTGGACGCCGTGTCCGAGGAGGGCGCCCTGGTCTGGGCGGAGCTGCACACCTCCGACCAGGACGGCGCCTTCACCTTCTACCGGCAGCTGTTCGGCTGGCGGGAGGAGAACTTCGAGCCCTCGCCGGGCATGGCCTACCGGGTGATCTCCACCGCCGAGGGCGACCAGCGGGCCACCGGTTTCGGCGGCATCGCCCCGACCATGTCCCCGGAGCAGCCCTCCGCCTGGACGCCGTACTTCGCGACCGAGGACGTGGACGCGCGGGTGGCCAGGGCGACGGCGGCCGGCGGCTCGGTGCTGATGCCGGCCTCGGACGTGGAGAACGTCGGCCGGCTCGCCTGGCTGGCGGACCCGAACGGTGCCCCGTTCGCCCTGATCCACGGCGAACCGCGGGAGTCGTGAGAACCGTGCGAACACGGCAGGGCCCGCTGCGCACCGGCGCAGCGGGCCCTCGAACCGTACGGAGCGATCACCGCACCGGGTGTCCGGCCTCCCGCAGCGCGCTCTTGACCTCGCCGATCCGCAGGTCCCCGAAGTGGAAGACGCTGGCGGCGAGCACCGCGTCCGCGCCCGCGTCGACGGCGGGCGCGAAGTCCGCGAGCTTGCCCGCGCCGCCGGAGGCGATCACCGGCACGGAGACGGTCCTGCGCACGGCCCGGATCATGTCCAGGTCGTAGCCGTCCTTGGTGCCGTCCGCGTCCATCGAGTTGAGCAGGATCTCGCCGGCCCCCAACTCGGCGGCGCGGCCGGCCCATTCGACGGCGTCGAGGCCGGTGCCCTGGCGGCCGCCGTGCGTGGTGACCTCGTAGCCCGAATCGGTCTCGGTGCCGGGAGGGCAGCGCCGGGCGTCCACCGAGAGGACCAGCACCTGCCGCCCGAACCGCTTGGCGATCTCGCGGATCAGCTCCGGCCGCGCGATGGCGGCCGTGTTGACGCCCACCTTGTCGGCGCCGGCCCGCAGCAGCTTGTCGACGTCCTCGACGGCGCGGATGCCGCCGCCCACCGTCAGCGGGATGAAGACCTGTTCGGCGGTGCGGCGGACCACGTCGTAGGTGGTCTCCCGGTCGCCGGAGGAGGCGGTGATGTCGAGGAAGGTCAGCTCGTCGGCGCCTTCGGCGTCGTAGAGCTTGGCCATCTCGACCGGGTCGCCGGCGTCCCGCAGGTTCTGGAAGTTGACGCCCTTGACCACCCGCCCGGCGTCCACGTCCAGGCAGGGGATGACACGTACTGCGAGGGTCACGGCTGTTTGCCTTCCAGGGTCTTTGCCAGCCCGGATCGGTAGGCGTCGAGCTCGACCTCGACCATCATCCGGGAGTCGATCAGGCCCTCGACCACCACCATGGTGGCCACCGGGCGTGCGGCGTCGAAGAGTTCGCGGTGGGCGCGGCCCACCTCCTCGGCGTCGCGGACATGGGTGATGTACATCCGGGTGCGGACCACGTCGTCCACGGTCAGACCGTACGCGGCCAGGGCCTGGAGCCCGACGCCGAACGCGGCGAGGGCCTGCCGGTACGGGTCGCCCTCGTGCTCGATCCGGCCGTCCACCCAGGCGGTGGAGCCGGCCACGTGCACGTGGTCACCCGCGGCAACCGCCCGGGAGTATCCGAACTCGTCCTCCCAGGGGGAGAAACCGCCGACCCTGCCGCGTACGATCGGACCGTCCGTCATCCTGAAACCGCCTCCAGGGCCTCTTCGAGGGTGAACTTCTGCTCGTAGAGTGCCTTGCCCACGATGGCGCCCTCGACACCCTCACCGACGAGCGAGGCGATGGCGCGCAGGTCGTCCAGCGAGGAGACGCCGCCGGAGGCGACCACGGGCTTGTCCGTCGCGGCGCAGACGTCGCGCAGCAGCTGGAGGTTGGGGCCGGTCAGGGTGCCGTCCCGGTTGACGTCGGTGACGACGTAGCGGGCGCAGCCCTCCTGGTCGAGGCGCTCCAGCACGTCGAAGAGCTGGCCGCCGTCGCGGGTCCAGCCGCGGCCGCGCAGGGTGGTGCCGACCACGTCCAGGCCGACGGCGATCCTGTCGCCGTGCTCGGCGATGGCCTTGGCGACCCACTGCGGGGCCTCCAGGGCGGCGGTGCCGAGGTTGACCCGGGTGCAGCCGGTGGCGAGCGCGCGGGCCAGCGACTCGTCGTCGCGGATGCCGCCGGACAGCTCGACCTTGATGTCCAGCTGTCCGGTGACCTCGCGCAGCAGCTCGTAGTTGCTGCCTGTCCCGAAAGCAGCGTCCAGGTCGACCAGGTGCAGCCACTCGGCGCCGGCGTTCTGCCAGGCGAGGGCGGCGGCCAGCGGCTCGCCGAAGGAGGTCTCGGTGCCGGAGGCGCCCTTGACCAGGCGGACGGCCTGACCGTCCCGGACGTCGACGGCGGGCAGCAGTTCGAGGCTCATCAGATCCAACTCTCAGACAGTCAGAGGGTGTTGACCCAGTTGGTCAGCAGGGCGGCGCCGGCGTCGCCGGACTTCTCGGGGTGGAACTGGGTGGCCCACAGCGGGCCGTTCTCGACGGCCGCGACGAACGGGTGCCCGTGGGTGGCCCAGGTGACCAGCGGCGGGTTGATCCGCGCGCTGTGGGTCTCCAGCTCCCAGTGCCGCACGCCGTAGGAGTGCACGAAGTAGAAGCGGGTCTGCGGGTCGAGGCCGGCGAACATCCGGCTCTCCTCGGGCGCGTCCACGGTGTTCCAGCCCATGTGCGGGACGACGGGGGCTTCCAGCGGCTCCACGGTGCCCGGCCACTCGTCGCAGCCGGCGGTCTCCACGCCGTGCTCGACCCCCTTCTCGAAGAGGATCTGCATGCCGACGCAGATGCCCATGACCGGTCGGCCCCCGGCGAGCCGGCGGCCGACGATCCAGTCCCCGCGGACGGACTTGAGCCCGCGCATGCAGGCCTCGAAGGCGCCCACGCCGGGGACGAGCAGGCCGTCCGCGGCCATCGCGGTGTCGTAGTCGGAGCTGACGGTGACGTCCGCTCCGGTCCGCTCCAGGGCGCGCTGCGCCGAGCGGAGGTTGCCGGAGCCGTAGTCGAGGACGACGACGTTCTTGCCCATGTTCAGGTGTCCAGTCTCTATGCGGCGGGCGGCGGGTCTACAGGCGCATGAGGCCGGAGGCCAGGCACATCACGGAGCCGAAGGCGAGCACCAGGATGACGCTCTTCGAGTGCTTCTGCTTCCAGAAGGAGATGACTCCGCCGGCCAGGAAGAGGCCGACGAAGATGAGGATCATCGCAGTATTGCTCACAGCGCACCCTTGGTCGACGGAAGGATTCCGGCCGCGCGCGGGTCGCGCTCGGCGGCGTAGCGCAGCGCCCGGGCCAGCGCCTTGAACTGGCACTCCACGATGTGGTGCGCGTTGCGCCCGTACGGCACGTGGACGTGCAGCGCGACCTGTGCCTGGGCCACGAAGGACTCCAGGATGTGCCGGGTCATCGTGGTGTCGTACGAGCCGATCATCGGCGCGATGCCCTCGGGCTCGGTGTGCACCAGGTACGGCCGGCCGGAGAGGTCCACGGTGACCTGGGCGAGCGACTCGTCCAGCGGCACCGTGCAGTTGCCGAAGCGGTAGATGCCCACCTTGTCGCCGAGCGCCTGCCTGAAGGCGGCGCCGAGCGCGAGGGCGGTGTCCTCGATGGTGTGGTGGGTGTCGATGTGCAGGTCGCCGTCGGTCTTGACGGTGAGGTCGAACAGGCCGTGCCGGCCGAGCTGGTCGAGCATGTGGTCGTAGAAGCCGACGCCCGTGGAGATGTCGGTCCTCCCGGTGCCGTCGAGGTCTATCTCGACCAGGACCGAGGTCTCCTTGGTGGTGCGCTCGACGCGTCCGATGCGGGACATGGGGGTTACAGCTCCTTGATCACAGTGCGGACGGCGTCCAGGAAGGCGTCGTTCTCGGCCGGCGTGCCGGCGGTGACCCGCAGCCACCCGGGGACGCCGTTGTCGCGGACCAGGACGCCCTGGTCGAGGATGGCCTGCCACACCGCGCGGGTGTCGGCGAAGCGGCCGAACTGGACGAAGTTGGCGTCCGAGTCGGTGACCTCCAGGCCCATCCCGCGCAGCGCGTCGACCAGCCGGTCGCGCTCCTCCTTGAGCCGCCCGACGTACCCGAGCAGGGTGTCGGTGTGCTCCAGGCAGGCCAGCGCGGTGGCCTGGGTGACGGCCGACAGGTGGTACGGCAGGCGCACCAGCTGCACCGCGTCCACCACGGCCGGGTCGGCGGCCAGGTAGCCCAGGCGCAGCCCGGCGGCGCCGAAGGCCTTGGACATGGTGCGGCTGACCACCAGGTCGGGGCGGCCCTCGATCAGCGGCAGCAGCGAGGCGCGGTGCGAGAACTCGACGTACGCCTCGTCCACCACCACCAGGCTGGGCCGGGCGGCCTGCGCGGCCTCGTACAGCCGCAGCACGGTGTCGGCGTCCACGGCGG
Source organism: Kitasatospora sp. NPDC101235 (assembly GCF_044767505.1). NCBI lineage: Bacteria > Bacillati > Actinomycetota > Actinomycetes > Kitasatosporales > Streptomycetaceae > Kitasatospora > Kitasatospora sp. NPDC101235. The sequence continues at coordinate 582,228 of NZ_JBIWNZ010000001.1, read as the reverse complement.
TGCCGGTCGGGTTGTTCGGCGAGCAGATGAAGACCACGTTCGGCCGGTGCTCCGCGATGGCGGCGGCAGCGGCGTCCACGTCGATGGTGAAGTCCTCGTTGCGCGGGCCGGAGATCCAGGCGGTGCCGGTGCCCCGGGAGATCAGCGCGTGCATCGAGTACGAGGGCTCGAAGCCGAGCGCGCTGCGGCCGGGGCCGCCGAAGGTCTGCAGCAGCTGCTGGAGCACCTCGTTGGAGCCGTTGGCGGCCCACACCTGCTCACGCCGGACCGGGAAGCCGGTGGTCTTCCCGAGGTACGCGGCGAGGCCCTCGCGCAGCTCGACCGCGTCCCGGTCGGGGTAGCGGTTCAGCCCGCGGGCGGCCTCGGCGACGCGCTCGGCGATCCGGGCCACCAGCTCCTCGGGCAGCGGGTACGGGTTCTCGTTGGTGTTCAGCTGGACGGGCACGTCCAGCTGCGGCGCGCCGTACGGGGTCTGGCCGCGCAGCTCGTCCCGGATGGGCAGGTCGTCGATGCGAGTCACAGGAGTCACGAGCCCGACACCGTCCAGTCGCTGTGCCAGTTCTGTTCGTCTCCGACGCTGTGCCAGTTCTGTTCGTCTCCGACAAAACGGGCCTTGATCGCGTCCCCGTGCCCCGGCAGGTCTTCCGCGTTCGCCAGGGTGACCACGTGCGCGGCGACGCCCGCGAGCGCGTCCCGGTCGTACTCGACGACCTGGACGCCGCGCAGGAAGGTCTGCACCGACAGCCCGGAGGAGTGGCAGGCGCAGCCGCCGGTCGGCAGCACGTGGTTGGAGCCGGCCGCGTAGTCGCCCAGCGAGACCGGGGTCCAGCGGCCGATGAAGATCGCGCCGGCGTTGACCACCCGGGCCGCCACCGCGTGCGCGTCACGGGTCTGGATCTCCAGGTGCTCGGCCGCGTACGCGTTGACCACGGCGAGGCCCTGCTCCAGGTCGTCGACCAGGATGATGCCGGACTGCTTGCCGCCCAGCGCCTCGGCCACCCGCTCGCTGTGCTTGGTCTTCGCGACCTGCACGGCCAGCTCGGCCTCGACGGCGTCGGCCAGTGCCGGGGAGTCGGTGACCAGCACCGAGCCGGAGGTCGGGCCGTGCTCGGCCTGGCTGATCAGGTCGGCGGCGACGTCGCTCGGCAGCGCGCTGTCGTCGGCGAGGACGGCGATCTCGGTCGGGCCGGCCTCCGAGTCGATGCCGATCCGGCCGGCGAAGTAGCGCTTGGCGGCGGCCACGTAGATGTTGCCGGGGCCGGTGACCATGTTCACCGGCTCGCACTCCTCGGTGCCGAGGGCGAACATCGCGACCGCCTGGGCGCCGCCGACGGCGTAGACCTCGTCCACGCCGAGCAGGGCGCAGGCCGCCAGGATGGTCGGGTGGACGCGGCCCTCGCCCCACTCACTGTTGAAAGGGGCCTTCTGCGGCGGCGAGGTGACCGCGATGCCCTTCACACCCGCCTCCTGGGCCGGCACCACGTTCATCACCACGGAGGACGGGTAGACCGCCAGCCCGCCCGGCACGTACAGGCCGACCCGCTCGACTGGCACCCAGCGCTGGGTGACCGTGCCGCCGGGCACCACCTGGGTGGTGTGCCCGGTGCGGCGCTGGTCGGCGTGCACGGCGCGGGCCCGGCGGATCGACTCCTCCAGCGCGGCCCGCACCTTCGGGTCCAGCGTCTCCAGCGCCGCGGTCAGCTGCTCGGCCGGGACCCTGGTCGACTCCAGTCGGACGCCGTCGAAGCGCTCGGTGATCTCGATCAGCGCCGCGACCCCGCGATGGCGTACGTCCTCGGCGATCGGCCGCACCTTCTCCAGGGCGGCCGCGACGTCGAACTCGGCACGGGGCAGCAGGTCACGCGGGTCGTCCAGCGAGCCGCGGAGGTCGATTCGAGAGATCACGCCACCCAGTGTAAGGAGTGGCCGGAACCGCTGGTCCCGCATTTCAGTCCGTGATACGAAAGGCGAGACGACCGGGGGGACGGGGGAAACCATGGCGGAGCGCGCTCCGGAGGGCTGGGACGGGATCGAGCAGAGGCTCTGGGAGGCCTACCGCCAGGGCGAGATCCTGGATCTGCGAACCGGCGCGGCGGACACCGACGACCCCTTCGGCGACGCCCTCTGGGGCCCCGAACGCACCGTCCGCGCCGAGGTGCTCGCCCACCTGCTGCTGGCCGGCCCCGAGCCCGCTCCCGGGCGCGTCGCCTCGCTGCGGCTCAGCGGCGTGCTGGTCACCGGCCCGCTCACGCTGGCCGGCGCCACCATCGACCGCTACGTCGAGCTCCAGGGCTGCCGCTTCGAGCAGAAGATCCTCATCTCCGAGGCCGCGGCCTCGACGCTGCGCTTCGTGAGCTGCCTGATCCCCCGGCTGGAGGCCTCCCGGCTCTCCACCACCGGTGACCTCCACCTGGCCCGCTGCCGCGTCCCCGAGGGCATCCGGCTCACCGACTCCAAGATCGGCACCGACCTGCTGCTCAACCAGACCGTGGTCGGCGGCGACCGCTACGCCCGTGCCGTCTCCGCCGACGGGATCACCGTCAACCAGGACTTCGAGGCCGAACGCCTGGAGACGAACGGCGAGTTGAGCATACGCACGGCCCGCATAGGAGGCCGGCTCTCGCTGCGCGGCGCCCAGCTGCGCGCCGTCCCGCAGAAGAACCGCGTCTGCCTCAACGCCGTGCGCGTCAGCGTCGGCCACACCCTCTACCTGACCGGCTCCGCCGACAACGGCTGGGCCGACTCCCGCGGCTACTACGGCTCCGGCTACGGCCGGGTCCCGGCGCCCGACGGTCCCGTCACCCCGTTCCGCGCCTGGGGCCAGGTCCGCCTCTCCGACTCCCGCTTCGACAGCGCCTGCCTGATCTCCGGCGAGTTCCACCTGGAGGGTGACGACGAACTCGCCCTGCGCCGCATCCAGACCCCCGAGCTGCGCTTCTCCTGCAAGTCCCGTCCCACCGGCAAGGTCTCGCTCTCCCGCGCCCGGGTCGGCAACCTGGTCGACGACCCGGAGGCCTGGCCGCTGGGCAGGCACCTGGGCCTCACCGGCTTCGTGTACGAGAACCTGCGCCCGATCACCCCCTTCACCGTCCGGCAGCGGATCGCCTGGCTGGAGGGCTCCTCGGTGGACTTCCAGCCCGAGTCCTACGAGCAGCTCGCCGCCGCCCTGCGCCGCGACGGCGCCGACGACGACGCCCGCGAGGTGCTCTACGCCAAGCAGCGCCGGCGCCGCCGGACCCTGCCGCTGCCCGCCCGGGTCTGGGGCGCGGTCCAGGACGCCACCGTCGGCTACGGCTACCGTCCGGGCCGGGCCGGCCTGTGGCTGCTGCTCGCCTGGATCCTCGGCAGCCTCTGGTTCGCCACCCACCCGCTGGAGCCGCTCAAGGCCGACGAGCGCCCGCACTGGAACCCGGTGCTCTACACCCTCAACCAGCTGCTGCCGATCGTGGACCTCAACCAGGGCGGCTGGAACCCCGGCGGCCTCACCCAGTGGATCTCCGCCGGGCTGGTCGTCATCGGCTGGCTGCTCGCCTCCACGGTCGTCGCCGGCGCCACCCGGATGCTCCAGCGCGGTTGACCGTCAACCGCGCGACAAGGCCCCCGTCCGGGGAACTACGCTGTCCGCCGTGACAGAACGGCTGCCGCTCTTCCCGATGAACACCGTGCTCTACCCGGGCCTGGTGCTGCCCCTGAACGTCTTCGAGGAGCGCTACCGCCGTCTCGTCGCCGACCTGCTCGAACAGTCCGAGGACACCCCCCGGCGGTTCGGCGTGCTCGCGATCAAGGACGGCCGGGAGGTCGCTCCGGTCAGGCCCGAGGAGGGCCCGGCCGGTCCGCTGGACGGCCTCGGCACCGTCACCGGGGACCCGCTGGAGGCGATCTTCCCCATCGGCTGCGTCGCCGACGTCGCCTCCGTCCAGCACCAGCCGGACGGCCACTACGAGCTGCTGGTCACCGGCACCACCCGGTTCCGGCTGTGCTCGGTGGACGCCTCCGGCCCGTACCTGACCGGCGAGATCGAGCCGATCGAGGAGCGCCCCGGCGAGGGTTCCGGCGCGCTGGCCTCCGAGGTCGAGCGGGCGTTCCGGGTCTACCAGAAGCGCCTGGCCGGTGCCCGCGAGGCCAGCACCGTCGGCCACCAGGACCTCCCGGACGACCCCCAGGTGCTCTCCTACCTGGTCGCCGCCGCCTCGGTGTTCGAGACGCCGGTCAAGCAGCAGCTGCTCGCCTGCCCGGACACCGCCCAGCGGCTGCGCGCCGAACTCGACCTGCTGCGCCGCGAGACCGCCGTCCTCAGCTGGCTGCCCTCGCTGCCCGCCGTCGACCTCACCCGCCAGTCCTTCAGCCCCAACTGACCGAGGACCTTGAGGACCCCGCATGGCCAAGAAGACCAGGAAGGGCGGCCAGGGCACACCCGCCACCGTCGCCCTGGAAGCCGCCGCCGTCCCGTTCACCGTGCACGCCTACGACCACGACCCGGCCGCCGCCTCCTACGGCGGCGAGGCCGCCGAGGTGCTCGGCATCGCCCCCGAGCGGGTCTTCAAGACCCTCGTCGCCGACGTGGACGGCACCCTCACGGTCGGCGTGGTCCCGGTCGCCGGCCAGCTCGACCTCAAGGCCCTGGCGGCGGCCGTCGGCGGCAAGCGCGCCGCCATGGCCGACCCGGCCGCCGCCGAGCGCAGCAGCGGCTACGTCCGCGGCGGCATCTCGCCCCTGGGCCAGCGCCGCCCGCTGCGCACCGTCGTCGACGCCAGCGCGCTCGGCCACCCCACCATCTACGTCTCGGCGGGCCGCCGCGGACTCGAAGTCGAACTCGCCCCCACCGACCTCGTCTCCCTCACCGGGGCCCGCACCGCCCCCATCGCCCGCTGAGAACACCCCCGCGCCCTCACAGCAGGGGCGCGGGGAACCCGTGCGGGGCGGAAGGCACCGCCCCCGCACGCGGCGACGCTCAGTGCCCCGTACCGCTCCCCGTCTCCGTACCGCTCCCCGTCCCCGGCCCGTCCCACGGCCCCAGCGGAGCCCCCGCCGGAGCCGCCCCCATCGGAGCCCCCCAGTACGGCGGCGGGTCCTCCTCCCGCTTCCCGAACGCCGCGGAGAGCATGAGCAGCACCACCATCGCCGTCATCGGCCACACCAGCAGCGCTCCCAGCGCCCCCAGGTCGATGCTCGCGTCGAAGTGCCCGCCGTCGCCGACCCTCCGGGCCTCGCCGATCAGGTCGCTGCTCGGCCCGAGCCACCGCCCGATCCGCCAGGCCCCGATCGATCCGAGCAGCCCGCCGATGGTCAGCCCCAGCGCGACGGAGATGCCGCCGCCGCGCCGCCGGGTGACCAGGAAGGCCCCGAGCGCGGTCACGATGCCGGCCCCCAGGGCGATGAGCACGAACAGCGCGTCGGCCCCGGCCCGCTGCTCCCCTTCGGGGTCCGCGTAGAGGATGCGGTCCCCGTCCACCACCAGCGGCACCTTCGGCGCCAGCCAGGCCCACAGCCCGGCCACCACCAGGCCGGCCACCAGGCAGGCGATCACGACCCCGGCCCCGACCCGGACCTCCGGCAGCAGCCGCTGCCCCAGCGGGGTCGTCCCGTGCCCGAGGTCGGTGACCCCCTGCGGAGGCGCGAACGGGTCGGACGCTGCGTCCGGCACGGCCTGCACATCGGCGGGCGCGGGATCCGGAGGTGTGTTCGGTACGGTCACAGGCCCCATCGTTTCACGACGGCCACTCGAACGACCCACCACACCCACTCGGCGCCCTGCCACGAAACGGCCTGCCGGGAAACGCCCCGGCACGAAACACCCCGACGCGAAACGGCCTGCCACGAATCGGCCCGCTGGGAACGGCCTACCGCGAGACCGCCCGCCGGTACGCCCACGTGGCGACGGCCAGCGACACCACGCCCACCCCGGCGCAGACCGCCAGGTCCCCGAGGACCAGCGCCCAGTCCGGATCCGGCGTGAAGGTCCGCGCGAAGGCGTCCACCCCGTACGTGGACGGCAGCAGGTCCCGCAGCCACTGCACCGGCTGCGGCAGGTGGTCCACCGGCAGCACGCCCAGCAGCAGGGCGGCCGACATCCCGAGCTGTCCGAGCATCGTCGCGATCTCCTGCCGGGGTGCCAGCAGCCCGCAGGCCGCCCCCAGCCCCGACAGCGCGGCCCCGGCCAGCGGCACGACCGCCAGCAGCACCCACAGCTGCCCGAGCGGCAGCCCGAACATCACCGCCCCGATCGCCGCCGTGGCGACCGTCCCCGGCAGGGTGAAGGAGGCGTACGCGGCGGCCGCCCCCAGGACCACCGAGGCGGCCGGCACCGGCAGGGTCGCGTAGTGGTCGAGCCCGCCGGTGGCCCGCAGCTTGCCGAAGTACTGGGCGAGCAGGTTCAGCGCGACGAACGCCACCACCAGCACGCTCGACCCGGCGACCACCGACCGCGCCTCCGAGGACTGCCCGGCGTCCACCACGCCCCGCATCATCACCAGGATGCCCACGGACTGGAAGGTGGCCACGAACAGCAACGGGATGCGCGCCACCCGCGCCCGGGCGAGCTGCGCCCGGTAGACGGCCGCGAGCGCCGGCAGCAGCCTGGCCGCGGGGGCGAGCGGGGCGGGGGCGGCCGTGGACCGGTCGGTCCGCGGGGGCACCGAGAGCAGCGTCACTTGGCCAGTCCTCCGTGGCGGCCACCCAGCTTGAGGTAGGCGTCCTCAAGGCTCGGGGTGGCGAGGGTGAAGTCGTCGAGCGCGGCGAAGGCCGGGCCGGTGGTCACGGCGGCGACCAGTTCGCGGGCCTGCTCGGGGGTGGTGCGGACGGTCCAGCGGCGCCCGGTACGCTCGGCCCGTTCGCGCAGCGCGGCGACGGCGGGCACCCCGAGCGGCGCCTCGTCCCGCCAGACCAGGTCGAGCCGGACGTCGCCGTCCACCAGCGCCTTGAGCCCGCCGGGCGTGTCACAGGCGATCACCCGGCCGTCGTCCACCACGGCGACCCGGTCTAGCACCGTCTCCGCCTCGATCACGTTGTGGGTGACCAGCAGCACCGTCGTCCCGTGCTCCGCGCGGCGCCGGTCGACGGCGCTCCACACGGCCCGCCGGGCGACGGGGTCCATCCCGGTGGTGGGCTCGTCCAGGACGAGCAGCGGCCGCTCCCCCACCAGGGTGGCCGCGAAGCAGGCGAGCCGCCGCTGTCCGCCGGACAGCTTGGCGAGCGGCCGGGTGGCGATCGGCTCCAGCCCGAGTTCGGCCAGGACGTCCGCGGCCGCGCTCCGGGCCTGCGCCCGGGTGAGCCCGCGCAGCCGCCCGGTGGTCTCGGCGGCGAGCGCCACCGTCAGTTCGTCCAGCGCGGTGGACTCCTGCCCGAGGTAGCCGAGCAGCCGCGCGGCCCGCTCGGGGTGCCGCACGATGTCGTGGCCGAAGAGTTCGACGGATCCCGAGTCGGGGCGCAGCAGCCCGGTGAGCTGGCGCACCAGCGTCGACTTCCCGGCTCCGTTGGGCCCGAGCAGCCCGAAGATCTCGCCCGGCCGTACGGTGAGGCTGATCCCGTCGTTGGCCCGGATCTCGCCGGCGGCCGCGCCGCGCCCGCTGCGGTAGGTCCTGACCAGGTCGCGCACGGCCACGCACGGCAGGGGTTCCTCGGGTGCTCGCCCGGCCGTCTCGTTCACGACCGAAGACTCTACGCGCTCATACGGGCGAACCGGACAACGGGGCCCGGCTCCACCCCCGGCCGACGGATCGGTCGGCGGATCGGTCGACGGATCGGCCGGCTCAGTCGTCGACGACCATCGACCCGCCCGGCACCCGCGCCGCCAGTTCCTTCCAGAACCCGGCCCGGATGGCGTAGCGGTCGTGCTCGTCGATCTGGTCGTCCTTGTGCGCCAGCAGCCCGAAGCGGGCGGCGTAGCGCAGCAGCTCGCCGTCCACCCGGTGCGGGATGCGCGGGTAGTCGGGCCAGAGCGTGGTGAGTCTTTCGGCGTCGCCGACGCGTTCGCTCCAGCGGCGGGCGAAGACCTGCCCGACTTCGTGGGCGTCGCCGCCGATGGAGGTGATGTCCTCCTCGCGGTCCGCCCAGCGCTGCTCGGCGGTGGTGAGCTGGGCGAGGGTGGGCAGGCTGTCGCCGGCGGTGACGGCGGGCTCCGGGGCGGGCCGGTCCACCCAGCCCCGGTCGGAGGACCACCGCAGCACCGGCCCGGTCTGCGCGACGGCCCCGTGCCCGTTCGCCCCGTGCCCGTTCGCCCCGTGCCCGTTGGTGCTGTGCCCGCTGGTGCCGTTCGCCACCGGGGTGATCGGGGTGACCGAGGAGGCCCGCCCGGCCAGGTCCTTCGGCGTCGGTACGACCTTGAGCGCGGCCGCGGCCGGCTGCGGCCCCCCGTTGGCGGCGGGTGCGGCGCTCGCCGGGGCCTCGGCCGCGGCTGCGGGGCGGACCACCGGCGGCACCACGGTGGGCAGCGCGGCGGGTGGGGCGGCGAGGATCTTGGCGATCTCCTGCCGGGCCCCCTGGGCCGGGAACATGCTGGAGTGCTCGCGCAGCGAGAAGGACCCCTCGATCCACTCCCGGTCCAGCACCCGCCGCTCGTCCGCCTCGCCGACCAGGTCCTCGGACTGGTTGAAGTCGCCGTCGGCGGCCTGGAGGGCCCACAGATGGACGGCCACGCCGTGTTCCTTGGCGGTCATCATGCCGGGCAGCAGGTCCCCGTCGCCGGTGATCAGCACGACGTCGGCACAGGCCCGGTTGCGGGCGAGTTCGGAGAGTTCGGCGTGCATCGCGGCGTCCACGCCCTTCTGCACCCAGCGCCCCTCGGCCCGGGTGAGCGCGCCGAGCCGTACGGTGACCCTGGGCAGCACCCGCAGCCGCCGGTGCTCGGGCATCGGGCGCCGGTCGGGCGCGGCGTCGAACCAGTAGATCCGCAGCAGCGGCAGCCCGGTCTCGGCCTCGGCGCGCTCGCGCAGCGCGGTGATCAGGGCCGTGTGGTTCACGGTGACCTTGGAGCGGGACGGATCCCCCGCGAGCAGGCTGGCGGCGGCGCCCAGCAGGTATCCGGCGTCCACCAGGACGACACAGCGGTCCATCGCGCACCTCTTTTCGCTCGCCCTCGGAATCTGTCGGGTGGGTCGATTCGGGAATGGGCGGTCCGCCCGCCGTCCGGGCGTGCCGAGGTGAGGGGCCCCCGTCGTCGCCCGATCGTTGGGTCACCTTTTACCCGCGGTTCGCCTGCCGAACCTCGCCGGTTGTCCCGGTCCGGCAACAGCCGGCCCGACGTGGAGCGACGGGGCGGCGCGGCGACAAGAAGGCGGGCCCCGTTCAACGACGAGGCCCGCCCGAGGTCACGCAGCGGTGCTCCGACCGGCGGACGCCGCTGGTCGGCCGGTGGTCGGCCGGTGGGGCTCAGCCCCTGAGCTCGGCGGCGACCAGCTCGGCCAGCTGGACGGCGTTCAGGGCGGCACCCTTGCGCAGGTTGTCGTTCGAGACGAACAGCGACAGGCCGTTGTCCACCGTCTCGTCCACCCGGATGCGGCCGACGTAGCTCGGGTCCCGGCCGGCGGCCTGGAGCGGGGTGGGAATGTCGGACAGCTCGACGCCGGGGGCGCCGCTGAGCAGCTCGACGGCGCGCTCGGGGCTGATCGGGCGCTCGAAGCGGGCGTTGATCTGCAGCGAGTGGCCGGAGAAGACCGGGACCCGCACGCAGGTGCCGGCGACCTTCAGGGCGGGAATGCCGAGGATCTTGCGGCTCTCGTGGCGGAGCTTCTGCTCCTCGTCGGTCTCGTTGGAGCCGTCGTCCACGAGGGAGCCGGCCAGCGGGACCACGTTGAAGGCGATCGGCCGCTGGTAGACCTTGGGCTCGGGGAACTCGACGGCACCGCCGTCGTGGGCGAGCGCGGCGGCACCGTCCACGACCTTGGCGGCCTGGTCCTGGAGTTCGGCGACGCCGGCCACACCGCTGCCGGACACGGCCTGGTAGGTGGAGACGACGAGCGCGGCCAGGCCGGCCTCCTCGTGCAGCGGGCGCAGCACGGGCATGGCGGCCATGGTGGTGCAGTTCGGGTTGGCGATGATGCCCTTGGGGCGGTCCGCGATGGCCTCGGGGTTGACCTCGGAGACGACCAGCGGGACCTCGGGGTCGCGGCGCCAGGCGGAGGAGTTGTCGATCACCACGGCACCGGCCGCGGCGACCTTGGGGGCCAGGGCCTTGGAGGTCGAGCCGCCGGCCGAGAAGATCACGATGTCCAGGCCGGTGTAGTCGGCCGTGGCCGCGTCCTCGACGGTGATCTCGGTGCCCTGCCAGGGCAGCGTGCGCCCGGCCGAGCGGGCCGAGGCGAACAGCCGCAGCTGCTCCACGGGGCCGATTCCACCGGGAAGTCCGGCGCGCTCCGCCAGGATCTCGCGGACCACGCCGCCGACCTGGCCGGTGGCACCGACAATGCCGATCTTCATCTCCGACTACTCCTCTGAATGGTGCTGTTCACAGCCGCACTCTGCCCATCATGCCTTGTCACGCGGGTGGGACGGCCTGGCGTTCCACGGTGTGAGAGCGCGCCTACTGGTCCAGACCACTGGCGAGGGCCAGTGCGGCGCGGACCTCCGCCTCCCCGGCCGGCAGCAGCGGCAGCCGCACGTCCGGGGTCGGGATGCGGCCCTGGGCGTGCAGCACGCCCTTGGTCACCGTCGGATTCGGCGCCGTGAAGGCGGACAGCGCCAGCCCGGTCAGCCGGTGCCCGAGCGCCCGCGCCCGCTCCACGTCCCCGGCCTGCCAGGCCTCGACCAGCTCGACGAACCGGGCGGTCGCCAGGTGCGCGGAGGCGAGGATGCCGCCGGCCGCGCCGAGCGCCAGCATCGGCGAGAGGTAGGCGTCCTCGCCCGTGAGAAAGGCGAACCCCTCGGGGGTGTCGGCGAGCAGCTCGGCGGCCGTCTGGTCCAGCCCGCCGGTCGCGTACTTGACGCCCACCACGCCCTCGATCGCGGCGAGTTCGCGCAGCGCGGCGGTGGAGAGCTGCTGCCCGGTGCGGTACGGGATGTGGTAGACGAGCAGCGGCAGCGGGCTGCTCGCGGCCAGCGCCCGGAAGTGCGCGACCGTCCCGGCCTCGCCGGCCCGGACGAAGGACGGCGTGGTGACCAGCGCCGCCGCCTGCGGCACCCGAGCGCCGAGCGCGGCCAGCGCCTCGCCGACGGCCCGGGTGTCGCCGCCGGAGGCGCCGACGGTCAGCTGCGCCCCGCGCGCGGCGCAGGCGGCCGCGGCGACGTCGACCACCGCGTCCCGCTCCTCGGCGCTCAGCGCGGCCGGCTCGCCGGTGGTGCCGAGCGCGACCAGTCCGGCCGCCCCGGCGTCCAGGACCTCGTGTGCGAGCTTCTCCAGCGCGTCGAGGGCGACGGAGCCGTCGGCGGCGAAGGGGGTGATCAGGGGGATGTGGATGCCCTTGAGTTCCATGCCAACGATCCTGCGGCCCGCCGATCGCCCAGGTCCAGTTCACATTTCCGACGCTTCTCGTAAGCTGAGCCGATGCTCGACACCGAAGGGCCGCGAAGGGACTCGGAACCAGGTCTCGGGGGCGGGTCTCGGGGCAGGCCCTAGGCTGGCCCGATGCTGGATGTCCGACGCCTGCGCCTGCTGCGCGAACTCGCCCACCTCGGCACCATCGCGGCCGTCGCCGAGGCGCTCTCCTTCAGCCCCTCGGCGGTCTCCCAGCAGCTGTCCGTCCTGGAGAAGGAGGCGGGCGTCCCGTTGCTGGAGCGCACCGGGCGGCGGGTCACCCTCACCCCGGCCGGGCGCAACCTGGTCCGGCACGCCGAGGCGGTGCTCGCCCTGCTGGAGCAGGCCGGCGCCGAACTCGCCCACGCCAAGCGGGGGTTGGCCGGTCCACTGCGGATCGGCACCTACCCCTCGGCGGCCCGGGCGATCATCCCGGCGGTGCTCGCCGAACTGGCCGGCTGGCACCCGGGGCTGGAGCCGATGGTCACCGAGGTGGACCCGGCGGCCGTCGGCGCGGCGCTACGGGCGGGCGAGCTGGACGTGGCGCTGGTGCACGAGTACGACCTCGTCCCGACCGACCCGGAGCCGGGCCTCGCGGTGACCCGCCCGGTCTTCACCGAGCCCATGTACCTGGCCGCCCGCACCCCGGGCACCGTCGCCGAGCAGCGCGGCGCGCCGTGGATCATGTCCCCGCCGGACACGCTCTGCCACACCATGGCCGTCCGCGCCTGCGAGGCGGCGGGCTTCGCGCCCCGGATCCGTCACCAGATCGACGACTTCACCACCGTGCTGGCCCTGGTGGCGGCCGGCCAGGGCGTCGCCCTGGTCCCCCACCTGGGCACGGCCGGGCCCCCGCCCGGCGTCGTCCTCACCCGCCTGCCGATGTACCGCCGCACCCGCGCCGCGTTCCGCGCCGGCGCCGGCTCCCACCCGGCCATCTCGGCCTTCGTCTCGGCCCTGCACACGGCCGTCCCGCCGGGGCTCGGCAGCGGCGCCTGAGGCCCCCGCCCGCCCCTCTTCTTTCACTTCCCCCCCGAAACGGAAGTTCCCCGCGCCCGAAGGGGCGCGGGGAACTGCGCGAAGCACGTCCGACGTCATCCCGCCAGACAGCTCGGCCCGAGCAGCTGCTTCAGGTCCCCGAACAGCGCCGGGTCCGACTTCACCCGGTGCCGGTCGAGCCGCAGCACCGTGGTCTTGTTGCGGCTCTCCAGCCGCACCCGTACCTCGGTGGTGCCGCGGTGGCTCCCGAGCACCTCGCCGAGCCGGGCCACCAGCGGCGGGGTGACCTTCCCGCTCGGGATGTTGATGGTGATCGGCGCCTCGGCGTGCGCGTTCGACAGGTCCGGGACGGACAGTTCCATCCCCATCAGTCGCGGCACGTCCTCCCGCTTGTCCAGCTTGCCGCGCACGAAGACGACGGCGTCCTCGACCAGTTGCGAGGACACCAGCTGGTAGCTGGCCGGGAAGAACATGCAGTCGATCGAGCCCGCCAGGTCCTCGACCGTCGCGATGGCCCAGGCGTTGCCCTGCTTGGTCATCTTCCGCTGGAGGCCCGAGATGATGCCGCCGATGGTGACGATCGTCCCGTCCGGCCGCTCCGCGAGGTCGGCCACCGCGCAGTCCGCCTTGTCGGCGAGCACGTGCTCGATGCCGTGCAGCGGGTGCGAGGAGACGTACAGGCCGAGCATCTCCCGTTCCTGGGTGAGCAGGAAGGACTTCTCCCACTCCTCCTCGGAGAACACCACGTCCAGCCCGAAGCTCGGCTCGTCCGCGGTGGCGTCGCCGCCGAAGAGGTCGAACTGTCCCTCGGCCTCCTTGCGCTTCACCCCGACGACGTTGTCGATCATCGGCTCGAACTGCGCGCTCAGGCCCTTGCGGGTGTGCCCGAGCGAGTCGAACGCACCGGCCTTGATCAGCGATTCGACGGTCCGCTTGTTGCAGACCACCGACTCCACCTTGTCCAGGAAGTCCGGGAAGGACGCGAACTTCCCCTTGGCCTTCCGGGTCCGGATCATCGACTCGACCACCGGCCCACCGACGTTGCGGATGGCGGTGAGGCCGAAGCGGACCAGGGTGTCACCGTGCGGGGTGAAGTCCGAGTCCGACTCGTTGACGTCCGGCGGCAGCACCTGGATGCCCATCTTGCGGCACTCGTTGAGGTAGACCGCGGACTTGTCCTTGTCGTCCTTGACGGAGGTGAGCAGCCCGGACATGTACTCGGCCGGGTAGTTGGCCTTGAGGTAGGCCGTCCAGTACGAGACCAGCCCGTAGCCGGCGGTGTGCGCTTTGTTGAACGCGTAGCCGGAGAAGGGGACGAGGACGTCCCACACGGCCTGGATGGCCGCGTCCGAGTAGCCGCGTTCGCGGCAGCCCTTCTGGAAGGGGACGAACTCCGCCTCCAGGATCTCCTTCTTCTTCTTGCCCATGGCCCGGCGCAGCAGGTCCGCCTGGCCGAGCGAGTAGCCGGCCAGGATCTGCGCGGCCTTCTGCACCTGCTCCTGGTAGACGATCAGGCCGTACGTCGGCCGGAGCACCTCCTCCAGGGGCTTCTCCAGCTCCGGGTGGATCGGGGTGATGTCCTGCTGGCCGTTCTTGCGCAGCGCGTAGTTCGTGTGGGAGTTGACGCCCATCGGGCCCGGTCGGTACAGCGCCAGGACCGCGGAGATGTCTTCGAAGTTGTCGGGCTTCATCAGCCGCAGCAGCGAGCGCATCGGCCCGCCGTCGAGCTGGAAGACGCCGAGCGTGTCACCACGGGCGAGGAGTTCGTAGGTCGGCTTGTCGTCCAGGGGCAGATCAAGCAGGTTGATCTTGATGCCCTTGTTCTTCTCGATCGCCTTGACGGCGTCGTCCATGATCGTCAGGTTGCGCAGGCCGAGGAAGTCCATCTTGAGAAGGCCGAGGCCCTCACAGGTCGGGTAGTCGAACTGCGTGATGGTGACGCCGTCGGTGTGCCGGGTCCAGACCGGGATGTGGTCGGTCAGCGGCTCGGCGGACATGATGACGCCTGCGGCGTGCACACCGGGCTGGCGGATCAGGCCCTCGATGCCGCGCGCGGTGTCGATGACCTTCCTGACGTCCGGGTCGGTCTCGTACAGCCCGCGGATCTCGCCGGCCTCGCTGTAGCGGGGGTGCGAGGAGTCGGTGATGCCGGAGAGCGGGATGCCCTTGCCCATGACGTCCGGCGGCATCGCCTTGGTGATCCGGTCGCCCATCGCGTACGGGTAGCCGAGGACTCGCGAGGAGTCCTTGATGGCGGCCTTCGCCTTGATGGTGCCGTACGTGACGATCATGGCGACCTTGTCGGAGCCCCACTTCTCCGTCACGTAGCGGATCACGTCACCGCGCCGACGCTCGTCGAAGTCGATGTCGACATCGGGCATCGAGATGCGCTCGGGGTTGAGGAAGCGCTCGAAGATCAGGCCGTGCGGGATGGGGTCGAGGTCGGTGATGCCCATCGCGTACGCGACCAGCGAGCCGGCCGCCGAACCACGGCCGGGGCCCACCGCGATGCCCTGGCTCTTGGCCCACATGATGAAGTCGGCGACCACGAGGAAGTACGCCGGGAACCCCATCTGGATGATGGTGTCCATCTCGTACTCGGCGAGCTTCTTGTGCTCCTCGTCGTACCCGCCCGGGAAGCGCCAGTCCATCCCCTCCCAGACCTTGGACTTGAAGAAGTCCGCCTCGGACTCGAAGCCCTCCGGGATGGGGAAGCGGGGCATCAGGTTCTTGAACTTGAACATGCCCTCGGTGTCGACCCGGGAGGCGACGAGGAGCTGGCTGTTGCGGCAGCCCTCCTGCCAGGCGTCCGAGGAGTCGAGGGCGTACATCTCCGCGGCGGACTTGATGTAGTAGCCGGTGCCGTCGAAGCGGAAGCGGTCCGGGTCGGACAGGTTCTTGCCGGTCTGGACGCAGAGGAGGAGGTCGTGCGCGCCGGCGTCGGCCTCGGTGGTGTAGTGCGAGTCGTTGGTGACGACCGGGGGGATGTTCAGCTTCTTGCTGATCTCCAGCAGCCCGTCGCGGACCCGCTTCTCGATGTCGAGGCCGTGGTCCATCAGCTCCAGGAAGTAGTTGTCCCTGCCGAAGATGTCCTGGTAGTCGGCGGCGGACTTCAGGGCCTCGTCGAACTGGCCGAGGCGCAGCCGGGTCTGCACCTCGCCGGAGGGGCAGCCGGTGGTGGCCATCAGGCCGCCGGAGAGGTCGGAGATCAGCTCCTTGTCCATCCGGGGCCACTTCACCAGCCAGCCCTCGGCGTAGGAGCGCGAGGTCAGCTTGAAGAGGTTGTGCAGGCCCTCCTTGTTGCGGGCCCAGATGGTCTTGTGGGTGTACGCGCCGGACGCGGAGACGTCGTCCCGCTTCTGGTGCGGCTGGCCCCACAGGATGCGCTTGGTGTTGGAGCGGGACTCCGGGGCGACGTACGCCTCGATGCCGATGACGGGGGTGATCCCGGCGGCGGTGGCCTGCTTGTGGAACTCGGCGGCGCCGTACATGTTGCCGTGGTCGGTCATGGCCACGTGGGTCTGACCGAGGCGCTCGACCTCCTTGAACATCTGCTTCAGCCGGGCGGCACCGTCCAGCATCGAGTACTCGGTGTGGACGTGCAGATGCGCGAACGGCTGGTCGCTCAAGGCGGGGCCTCCGGAGGCTCTGGTGCTGGTCTGGTGGGCCGGCGAACGTGCAGGTCACAGGGGGCGCCTCTGGAAACGGAGGTGGCCTGGAAATGGATGTGGCCCGGAGCACCTCGCGGGGTCCGGACCATCACTCACACGTTCACGTGTCTACTCTAGCCCCCTTCGAACGGCTTCCCCGTCCGCCGGGAGGGGCGCCCAGGCCGGCCCGGCGAGTCGCGCCCCGGCGGCTTCGCGGACCTCGGACTCCTCCATCGGATCGTCCCGCAGGTGGGCCAGGCGCTCCCGCACGCCGGGGCGGTCGGGGGCCCGCTCGACCCCCAGCAGCCGGGCTTCGGCCTGGGAGTCCCAGAGCGACTCGACGTACGCCTCGTCCAGTCCGGCGGGGTCGATGGCGGCCAGCGCCCTGAGGTAGGCGGGGCGCTCGTACGAGTGCGGGGTGCGCACCCAGAAACGGCGGAGGAAGGGGACGGCTCCGGCGGCCTCGGGCCCGAGGCGGGCCAGGCCCTGCGCCATGAGCATCGGGCCGCACCAGGTGCGGTGCGCCCAGTCCTTCTCCAGCTCGGCGAGGAGCACCGGGACGTCCTGCGGCTCCCCGTGCTCGGCCAGCACCCTCAGGCCCTCCCAGGCCAGCCAGCGGGTGTCCGAGGCCGCCCAGTCGCGGGCGGCGGGCATGGCGTGGACGCCGAGCCTCGCCAGGAGGCCCGTCACCAGCGGCAGCGCGTGCCTGCCGTCCGCCGTGCCGAGCGAGGGGACGAGCGGGACCAGGCCGGGCTCCGGGGCGCGGTGGTGGTAGAGGACGTACATGGCGTCCGTCCTGCGCTCCTCCGGTGAGCCGGGGTCGGCGATGACCTCCAGGAGTTCCGCGTTCGTCGGCTCGGCCGGCGGGTCGGGCCGCGGGGGCCGGCGTTCCGGGGTGGGGATGGAGACGCCCCAGTGCTCCCAGGCCTTCGCCCAGGGCGTCGGGTCGTCGTCGCCGCCGAGGCGTGCCCGCGCGACGTCGCCCAGGTCCGCCCACCACTGCACCGGCCAGCGCTCGGACACGGACTCCAGGACGGACAGCCACTGCTCGCCCTCGCGGATGTACGCCCGCAGGATGTCCCGCGCCTCGCCGGAGCCGGCGAGCGCCAGCTGTTCGAGGATGCGGGCGACCTCCTCGGCGTCGTGGCCGTCCGCGGCGGCCGCCAGTGCCTCGGCGACCGGGGCGAGCGGGAGGGCCAGGTCCCGGAGGAGCCGGGCGAGGTAGACGCGGCGCTCGTCGACCAGCCAGTCCCAGCGCCAGTCCGTACGGATGCAGGCGTACACGGAGTCGGCGGCGGTGGGGTCCTCGGCGGCCAGTTGCGCGCCCAGGCCCCGGCCGCGTTGCAGCAGGCCGAGGAGGGTGTCCACCGGCGCGTAGGCGTACGGGTCCGTCTGCTCCGGCATGCGCTACACCAGCCCGGCGAGTCGTGCCCCGGCGGCCTCGCGGACCTCCGGTTCCTCCATCGGATCGTCCCGCAGGTACGTCAAGCGGGCCCTCACGTCGGCCCGGTCGGGGGCGTGCCCGACGCCGAGGAGCCGGGCTTGCGCCTCGCAGTCCCACAGTGACTCGATGTACGCCTCGGCCGTGCCGGCGGCCCCCATCGCCGCCAACGCCTCCAGGTAGGCGGGGCGCTCGTACGAGTGCGGGGTCGAGAGCCAGAAGCGGCGCAGCAGGGAGACGGCGTCGGCGGCCTTCGAGCCGAAGCGCGCCAGGCCGCGCGCAAGGGTGTCCGGGCCGCACCAGGCCTGGATCGCCCAGCGCCGCTCCAGCTCGGCGACGAGGGCCGGTATGTCACTCTCGTCGCCGTGGCCTGCCAGCACCGCGAAGCCGAGCCCGGACAGCCAGCCCTGCTCCGAGGTCGCCCACTCCCGGGCCGCTGGTACGGCTTGCTCGGCGAGCTGCTCGACGGCCCTCCCCAGATACGGCACTTGCCGGGTGCCGTCGGCGGCGCCGAGCCGGGGCGCCAGCGGGATCAGCGCGGGCTCCGGCGGGCGGAGCGACAGTGCGCGCAGAGCGGCTCCCTTGGCGCGTTCGGATTCCTCCGGATCGCGCAGCAGGGCGAGCAGGCTCGCGTTGTCGCGGTCAGGGTGCGGATCCGTCATGCGGTGACGCGGAGTCGGCTCGTCCTCCTCCGCAACGATGTCCGGCAGTGCCGCCCGGGCTTCCTCCGAGCCGCCGAGCACGAGCAGCTCCAGAACGCTGGTGGCTCGGTACCGGGTGTCCTCGTCGCCGGACAGGAACTCCACCACCGGCGCGAGCGGAAGTTCCAAGTCCCGGATCAGCCGGGCGAGGTAGAGGTGCCGGTCGTCGACCTGCGCGTCCCACCGCCAGTCCCAGCGGATGCAGCCGTGGACCAGGTCGGCGACCGAAGCCCGGTCCTCGGCGGCTATCAGTGCGCCCTGGCCCCGGCCGCGCTGGAGGAGGCCGGGGAGGGTGGTCGCCGGTGCGTAGCGGTCGGTGTGCATGGGGTCCATCGTGCCCCAGCCCCCGGAGCACGGGCGGCGGGGGCCGGCGGTCAGGCGCCCTCGTCGGGCGGGACCGCACGGAGGGCGGTGACGACACCCAGGGCTTCCCACTCCTCGCGTAACTCGTTCGGGTGAAGGCGAGTTGAGCCCCTCGCCCCCACCCCTGCGAGGGGCCGCACCCCGCCTCCTGCCCCGCCCCCGCCGCGCGGGAAGTCGGCCGAGCCGACTTCCCGCACACGCACGCCCCTTCTCCTCCTCCAGGGAACTGGCCTGCCACCACGGCACGTTGGGGCCGACATGGTGATGACGGCGAGTCTGCTCCTCATGGCGGTGCTGGTGATCGTGCCCTTCACGCTCGCGTCCGCCCGGCACGTCATCGTGCACTCGGGCCGCCCCGGATGGCTCTCCCGACGGCTCTCCGCCCGCGCCCGAACCGGCGAGCTCGGCCTCGGCGCGACCGCCACCGAGGAGTTGCACGCCTTCCTCAACGCCAACAAGCGCGTCCAGATCGAGCAGCGCCAGGCCCGGCTCACCCTGCGGGACGACGACCACGCCGGCGCCCCGCCCCGCACGGGCATCGACCTCGACGGTGGCACCGCGCTCATCCCGCCCCGCCGGTAGCCCCGCGCAGGAAGTCCCGGACCCGCCGGCCAGGGGCACGCCCTGTGGCGGCGTGTCGAGTGGCGATTCGCCTCCCGCGACGAAATCGTGACCGGCAGCAAAACCCACCAGAAAGGGTCAAAATGCCCGAGGTCACCACCCCGTACGCGACCGGCACCCCGTGCTGGGTCGATCTGATGGCCAAGGACCAGCAGGCCGCACTGGACTTCTACCGCGACCTCTTCGGCTGGCAGGGACAAGTCGGCAAGGCGGAGTTCGGCGGCTACGCCGTCTGCGAGCTCGACGGCAAGGCCGTGGCCGGCATCGGCGCGGCGACGTCCCCCGACGGGATGCCGCAGCCGCCGACCGTCTGGACCAGCTACCTGGCCACCACCGACGCCCAGGCCACCCAGGACGCGATCGTCGCCGCGGGCGGCACCCTGCTCGTCCCGGTCGTGGACGTCGGCGACCTGGGCCGGATGCTGATCGCCGCCGACCCGCAGGGCGCGGTGTTCGGCGCCTGGCAGCCGGGCGAGTTCTCCGGCGTCAAGGTCGTCAACGAAGCCGGCGCGCTGATCTGGAACGAGCTGCACACCAGCGACATCCCGGCCGCCACCGCCTTCTACGGCGAGGCGTTCGGCATCGAGTTCGAGCCGCTGGACGGCGCGGACACGTACTGGGAGCTGCGGGTCGGCGGCCGCGCCGTGGGCGGCGCCACCCTGCTCGCCAACGACCCGCCCGGCACTCCGGCCCACTGGCTGACCTACTTCGCGGTCGACGACGTCGACTCCACCGTGGACGCCCTGGTCAAGCGCAACGGCACCGTCCTCGCCCCGCCCTTCGACATGGTGGCCGGCCGGATGAGCGTGGTCGCCGACCCGCAGGGCGCCCCCTTCGCCGTGATCAGGCCCACGTCGCGCTGACCCCGTCCTTCTTCGCTCCGCCCGCCCGGACCTCCACCCGGGCGGGCGGACCATGTTCCGACCGCTCGTCAATCCTCTTACGGACCACCACCCTTGAGGCGGACCGGTCACCCCTGCTTGACTGACCGCCGTGACCGAAACCGCCGCCACCCCCGATGCCCTCGGCGCCCTCGTCAGCCGCCACCCGGTCGCCATCCGCACCCGGTGGATCAACGCCGTCTGGGCTCTGACGATCGGCGCCCTCGCCTCCTGGCTGGGCCTGTGGGCCCTCCTTCAGGACGGCGGCTCCGGTGGCGACCCGGGCGGCGGCCAGGCGCTCGGCGTGGCCCTCGGCCTCGGCATCTGCGGGCTCGTCCTCGGCACCTCCCAGGCCGTACGGGCCCTGCGCGGCGGCGCCGGCGAGTACTTCGAGGTCCGGGCGTACGGCCTGGTCCACGGCAACGCCCGCGGGCTCAAGGGACGTTGGACCTGGGCGCAGATCGCCACCATCACCGTCCCGGCCCGCAGCGGCGCGGCCGGCGTCTACGCCCACCGGTTCGGCAACGACTACCGCTGCGTCCTCGGCCTGTCCGACGGCGGACGCGTCCGGGTGGACGGCCTGGCCGCCGGCGCCTCCACCCTCGGCAACGCGGTGATCGACCACTGCCCTGACGCCCGGATGCTCGACGCCGAGGCGTGGACCCGCCGGGCCGGCGGCCGGCTGCTGCTGGGCGCGGCGCTCTGCGTCGGCGGCGTCATCGCCATGGTCCGCTACATCTCCGACCACCCGGGCGGCGAGCGGGTCACCGTCGACGCTTCCGGCCACACCGTCCGCGAGTTCGTCCGGGGCGTCGGCGACACCACGATCATGCTGCTCGGCCTCGGCATCGCGGCCTGCGGCCTCGGCGCCGTCGTCTTCCTGGCCCTCTTCGTCCACGGCCGCTTCCGCCGCCCCTGACCAGCCCCTCACCGGCCCCCGGCCTGTGCTACCCGCCCGCGGGGGGGGGGGGGCCCGCCGCCGCGCCCCCCGCCCCCCCCCCCCCGCGCCCCCCCGGGCCCGGGACCGGTCGTTGTCGCGCCGCCGGGCCCTCCTCCTCCCCCGCCCCGTCCCCCCCCCCCCCACACCCCCCCCCCCCCCCCCCGCTGTGGGCCCCCCCCCGGGGGGGAACGCCGGCCGGCCCGACTCCCCCCGCGCCCCACGCCCTAAGCGCCCCGCCGTGCCAGGAACAGATCGTTGACGCGCAGCATCCCGATCCCGCCGCCCCGCGCGTCGAGCACCCGGGCCGTCTCCGCCAGCGCTCCCTCCCGCCGCTCATCCGGCAGCACCCGGTAGGTGGAGACGGACGCCAGGAAGTCGAGGTAGCGCCCGGTCTCGTACCAGACCTCCTCCCGGTACCGGACGGCCCGCAGATCGGTGAACCGGCCGTCCCGCCGGCACTCGGGCTCCGGCCAGCCCCGGTCCCCGCCGCCCGCCTCCGGGCCGTAGAACGAGGCCCGCTGCCCGTGCGGCGCGTTCTCGACCCCGAACTTCCGGTCCACCTCGGCGAGTTCGTCGTACGGTCCGCCGTCCAGGACCCCGTGCGGGTTCCAGAACAGCGCCACCGTGCCGCCCGGTCCGAGCGAGTCGTGCACCAGGTCCCAGCGGCGCGCCGGGTCCAGCCAGTGCCAGGACGTGGCGGCGAACAGCAGTCCGAACTCCCGCCCGTCCGCCGCCCATTCCTCGAAGCCGCCGCTCTCGACCCGGACCTGCGGGTACCCCCCGGTGTTGCGCCGCAGCACCTCGGCCATCCGCGGGTCCGGCTCGACGCAGACCAGCGGCACCCCGCGCCCGGCGAACAGCACGGTGGCCTTGCCCGTCCCCGCACCGACCTCGACCGCCGGGCGCCCGCCCAGCTCCGCGTACGCCAGCACGTCCGTCACCAGCGCGTCCGCGTACCCCGGCCGGGCGGCGTCGTACAGCTCCGCCGCCTCGCCGAACACCCGCGCCCGCGTCCGGTCCACCTGCTCCGCCGCGCCCATCGGCACTCCCCCGTCCACCCCGACACCGGTCGGCGGACACCGTACCGACCGCGCCCCGGCGGGGCCATCGGATTACCACCCGGCCGGCACGGGAGCCCCGAAGGGCCCTCACCGCCGGTAGGCGCTCACCGCGACCGCCGGCACCAGCCCGAGCGCCACCAGCCCACCCGCCAGGGCCAGGAGCGGGTAGCTCGTGGCCGCGACCATGATCCCGGAGGCCATCCCGCCGGTGGCGCCCGCGATCGCGATCGAGACGTCCACCAGGCCCTGCGTCCTGGCCCGGGTGGCCAGCGGCACCGTGTCGGCGATGATCGCCGTGCCCGAGACCAGGCCGAGGTTCCAGCCGATCCCCAGCAGCGCCAGCGCGAGTGCCAGCAGCGCCACCGAGTCTCCGGGTGCCGCGGCGGCCAGCATCCCCGCCGCCAGCAGCGCCACCCCGGACGACGCCGCGACCGCCAGCCGCCCGTACCGGTCGACCAGCCACCCGGTGACCGGCGACGGCAGGTACATCGCGCCGATGTGGATCGCGATGACCAGCCCGGAGGCGGCCGATCCGTGCCCGTGGTCGTGCATGTGGACCGGCGTCATCGTCATGATCGCCACCATCACCAGCTGGGAGAGCACCATGACCAGCCCCCCGAGCGCCACACCCCCGCGCCCGGCCCGCTCGTCGGCCGCGTCCGTCACCGCGCTGCCGCCCACAGGCCCGGCCCCGACGAGCGTCCGGGCCAGCAGCAGCGGGTCCGGCCGGAGCCACCGCGCGAGGACGAGCCCCGCCAGCCCGTAGGCCAGGCCGGACAGGATGAACGGGCCGGCCAGCGCCGGAATCCCCAGCCCCTCGGCGAGACGCCCGGTCGGCGCGGCCAGGTTGGGCCCGGCCACGCCGCCGAGCGTGGTGGCGACCAGGACGGTGGACACCGCCCGCGCCCGCCGGTCCGGACTCGCCAGGTCGGCCCCGGCGTACCGCGCCTGCAGGTTGGTGGCCGTCCCCGCCCCGTACACGAACAGGGCGACGAACAGCAGCAGCGGGTTGTCCAGCACGGCCGCCGCGATCACACCCGCCGAGCCGACCGCCCCGGTCAGGTACCCGGCGGCCAGCCCTGGGCGGCGGCCCCGGCTCTGCGAGATCCGGCCCACGACCACGGCGGCCAGCGCCGATCCGGCGGTGAACAGCGCGCTCGGCAGCCCGGCCAGGCTGGTGGAACCGAGCATCTGCTGCGCCAGCAGGGCGCCGACCGTCACTCCCGCCGCGAGCCCCGCACCGCTGAGCACCTGGGAGGCGACCAGCACCCGCAGGATGCGGCGCTGTGCCTCGCCGGGATCGTCGGGTATGCCGGCGGTCGTCTCGGCGGGGGCGGTGCCGGCCATGTCTGTCTCCGGGGCAGCGTCGGGCGGTGCGGACGGGCGGCCCGGGCGCTTCCCGCCCGAGACATTCTCCATAATTCCATGGATTATGGAAACCTGGCCCGGCCGTGCCGGCCCTGGCCGCCGCTCCCGCCTCACCCGCGCGCCGGTCGAACCACCCCCAGCCCCGCGCCGGCCGCCCAGCCCCGCGTCAGGCGTCCAGTTCCGCGAGGAAGTCCAGCGACGCCACCCAGGCCCGCTCGGCCGCCTCGGCGTCGTAGTCCGGCAGCTCCGGATCGGTGAACAGGTGCCCGGCGCCCCGGTAGCGGTGCACCTCGACCTCCGCCCCGGCCCGCCGCATCCGCAGGTACCAGGCGTTCAGCCAGTCCTCCGGCTCGAACGGGTCCGGCTCCGCGATGTGCAGCTGCACCGGGATCTCGGTGGCGGCGTCCTCCCGCAGGTCCGAGGTGCCGTGCAGGAGCAGCAGCCCGCGCGCCTTCTCGTCGGCCAGCGCCAGATTCTGCGCCACCGCGCCGCCGAGCGAGAAGCCGGCGTACACCAGCCCGCTCTCGGACACCGACGCGACCGCCGCCACGGCCCGCCGCAGCAGTTCGTCGCGGCCGCCGAGTTCCTCCTGGAACTCCTGCGCCTCCTCGACGGACTCGAAGGTCCGCCCGTCGAACAGGTCCGGCGTGTGCACGGTGTGCCCGGCGGCGCGCAGCCGCTCGGCGGCGGCGTGCACGGCGGGGCGCAGGCCGTAGGCGGAGTGGAAGAGGACGATCTGGGCCACGGTTCGGGTCCTTCACCAGGGAGGTCAGCTACCCACCCATGATCCCGCATGCCCCGCCGGGCCCCGTGACCCCACGTCCGGCTAGGACACCACGTCCTTGCGGGCGAACCCCCGGAACGCCAGCGCCAGCAGCACCACCGCGTACGAGAGCGACAGCGAGACGCCCTGCACCATGCCGCCCCACTCCAGCTGCGGCTGCAAGGCGTCCGCCCAGGAGTACTGCCAGTGCGCCGGCAGCCACTCCCGCAGGTCGCCCAGCGCGGTGACGGCGTCCAGCACCCCGGTGATGATCGAGGCGAACACCGCGCCGCCGACCGCGCCCAGCGGCGCGTCCGTCGCCGTGGAGAGCCAGAACGCCAGCGCCGCGACCACGATCTCGCTGAGGAACACGAAGGCCACCGCGATGGCGATCCGGGGCAGCGCCTGCCCGGCGGGCAGGCTGACCCCGGCGGGCAGCTTGAGGTCCCCCCAGCCGTACGCCGCCGTGCCGACGACCAGCCCGATCGCGGGCAGCATCACCACCGCCGCCGCCGAGAACGCCAGCCCGACCGCGAACTTGCGGGCCAGCAGCCGGGCCCGGGGCACCGGTGCGGCCAGCAGGTAGCGCAGCGAGGACCAGCTGGCCTCGGAGGCGACGGTGTCCCCGCAGAACAGCGCGACCGGGATGACCAGCATGAAGCCGGTGCCGACGAACAGCATGGTGACCGCGAAGTTGGCCCCCGAGGCGGTGGCCAGCTCGATGAAGGTGGTCCGGCCCGGACGGCCCGGGGTGCCGCCGATCTGGAACGCGGCCAGGATGACGAACGGCATGGCGGCCAGCACCGCGCCGATCACCAGCGTGCGGCGCCGGCGCAGCTGCCGCATCGCTTCCACCCGCAGCGGCAGCGTCCGGCTCGCCCGGTACCCCTCGGCATGGTCCATCGACTCCGCGTGGTCCATCGGGACGACGCTCACGCTCCACCTCCGATCAACGACAGGAACGCGTCCTCCAGCCGCCGCTGCGGGCCGGCACTCTCCACCGGCACCTCCAGCCGCACCAGTTCGGCCAGCAGCCCGCCGGCCGTCAGTCCCTCCAGGCGCACCAGCAGTCCGCCCTCGACGGCCTCCACCGAGCCGACCCCGGCCAGCGCGGCCACCTTCTCGGCCACGGGCACCGGGTCGTACGGGCCGGCGATGCCGATCATCAGCAGCTCGCCGGCGCCCACGATGTCCCCGACCGGGCCGGCCGTGACCAGTTGCCCGCGGTCCATCACCACCAGGTCCGTGCAGCTCTGCTCGACCTCGGACAGCAGGTGGCTCGACACGATCACGGTCCGCCCGCCGGCCGCGTACCGGATCATCACCTCGCGCATCTCGCGGATCTGCGGCGGGTCCAGCCCGTTGGTCGGCTCGTCCAGGATCAGCAGGTCCGGCATCCCCAGCATCGCCTGCGCGATCGCCAGCCGCTGCCGCATGCCCTGCGAGTACGTCCGCACCGCGCGGTCCAGCGCCTCGCCGAGCCCGGCGATGGCCAGCGCCTCGTCGAAGCGCGCGTCGGCCTCCGGGCGTCCGGTCGCCTGCCAGTACAGCCGCAGGTTGGCCCGCCCGGTGAGGTGCGGCAGGAAGCCCGCCCCCTCCACGAACGCACCGACCCGCGACAGCACCGGCGCACCGGGCCGCACCAGGTGCCCGAAGATCCGGATCTCCCCGGCGTCCGGCCGGATCAGGCCCATCAGCATCCGCAGCGTGGTGGTCTTGCCCGCGCCGTTCGGCCCGAGCAGTCCGAGCACCTGCCCCTGCTCCACCCGGAAACCCAGCTCCCGTACGGCGTAGCGGTCCTGGGCGCCCTTGTAGCGCTTGCTCAGCCCGCTGATCTGCAGCGGCACCGCGGCCAGCTCCGGATCGAAGCCGGGCCCGGCGGCGCCCCGCCGGCGCCGCAGCCGCGGCGCCAGCACCAGGGCCGCGGCCGCCAGTACGGCGATGACCGGCAGCGCCCAGGTGCGCGAGGGCAGCGGCGCCGCCTCGGTGACCAGCTCCTCGACGGTCGGCACGGTGAGCGCCCCGGCCGGTACCACCCGGTAGGTGGCCGGCTCGGCCGGCGAGGCGTACGCGAGGTCGGTGCTCGCCAGCACCAGCCGCACCCGGTGCCCGGCCGGGAAGGTGTGGTCCACGGTCGGCAGCGCCACGGTGACCGTCTGCCCGGCGTCCGCACCGGTGACCCGCAGCGGGGCGGCGAGCTGCTGCGGCAGCACCGCCTTGCCGTCCGGCCCGACGTCGTACAGCTTCGCGAACAACACCGCGTCCGGCCGGTCCGCCGTCACCCGCACCGGCACGGTCGGCTGCCCGGTCAGGTGCAGCGGCGAGTCCAGCGGCGCCGAGTCGAAGGCGGCGTTCTGCCCGGGGAAGTCCAGTGACAGCCCGGCGCCCAGGGAGGCCGCCTGGCTGAGCGCACCGACGCCCGGCAGCGTCGAGATCCCGGGCGGCGCGCCGCCGGGCGGATTGGCGAGGGTCTGCTCACCGCCCGTCAGCTCGACGGTCCGCGAGCCGGTCCCGCCCAGCCCCGGGTACCGGTCGGCGGTGGCCCCGCGCAGCACCGCCTGGAAGCCGGTCGAGTCGACCCCGCCGGTGCGGGTGACCCGGAACGCGGCGCCGGTGTCGTTGCCGTGCCCCTTCGGGCTGTGATTTTTCAAGAAATGATCGAACCAGGCCGTCACCCGGTCGTCGACCCGCGCGCTGGTGTCCGTCCCGCCGTCGTGACCGCCGGCGAACCAGTCCACCGCCACCGGCGCGCCGTTGGCGGCCACCGCCTTGGCGATCCTGTCCCCCTGGTCCAGCGGGAACAGCGAGTCCTGCTGCCCCTGCACCACCAGCGTGGGCGCCTTGAGCTGCGCCGCCACGGAGGACGGGCTGGAGCGCTCCAGCAGCGCGACGGCCTCCGGATCGGCGTGCCCGGCGGTGGCGACCCGGTCGTACATCTGGCAGAGCGACTCCAGGAACCGCCCGCAGCCGACCGGCTCGTCCGCCTTCGGCTTCGGCCCGCCGTTCTCCCGCGGCGCCTCGCCCGAGGGGCCGAGGTCCCCGGCCGAGCCGGTGGTGAAGAAGATCCCGGCCCACAGCTTCTTGAACACGCCGTCCGCCGCGCCCGAGCCCTGCACGCCCTGCGGGAACAGCGCATCGGCCAGGTTCCACCAGGTGATCTGGGTGGCCACCGCGTCGATCCGGTGGTCGTACGCGGAGGCCAGCAGCGAGACCGCCCCGCCGTACGAGGCGCCGGTGATGCCGACCTTCGGGTCGCCGACCGCGTCCAGTTGCACCTCGGGCCGCTGGGCCAGCCAGTCCACCAGGTGCTTGACGTCCTCGACCTCGCGGTCGGGCGCGTTCAGCCCGATCCTGCCGCCCGAGTGCCCGAAGCCGCGCGCCGACCAGGTCAGCACCGCGTACCCCTGCCGGGCCAGCTGCTCGGCGCGCTCGCGCTCGCCCTCCTTGGAGCCGCCGAAGCCGTGCGCCAGCAGCACCGCCGGGCGCGGACCGCCGCCGCCGGCGGTGAAGAAGGAGGTGTCCAGCTGGACCTGCTGGGCGCTGCCGGGCGTCTCCGGCATGCTGAGGAAACGGTCCTCCTGATGGACCGCCTGCTCACCGCCGGACGCCACCGTCGCGGTACCGGCTCCGGCCACCGCCACCAGGGCCACCGCCCCGGCGAGCAGCCTGCGTCTGACCGTTGTTCCCCGGGCGCGCCAGCGACGCCATGCCCCACCGAACTCCATGGGCGCTGATCGTATCCGCCGTCCGGGTAGGCGTCCGATAAAGCCACCACACTGTTTCGTCCGTTTCACCCCACCCTGCCCGGGTATCGTACGGCGCATGCCCTGGCTGCTGATCTCGCTGCTCGCCGCCGTCGCCGCCACCCTGGCGATCGGCTGGATCGTCGACCAGGCCCTCCAGCGGACCGCCGCCCGCCACCCCGCGGCACCGGTCTGGCCGCTGCTCCGCCGCTGCCGGATCCCGCTCCAACTCACCGTCGTGTCAGCCCTGTTGATCGCCGCCAAGCCGCTCCAGCGGGTCTTCCACCTGAAGCGCGAAGACGGCGCGCAGCACCTGCTCCTGCTGTTCCTGCTCGCCTCCCTGGGCTGGCTCACCGTCCGCGTGGTGGCCGCCGTCCTGGAGGCCCTGCTCAGCCGCTACGAGACCCGCATCGAGGACCCGGCACGCGTCCAGCGGGTGCACACCCAGATCAGCATGCTGCGCCGGGTGGTCAGCGCCCTGATCGTCGTGGTCACGGTGGCCGTGATGCTGCTGACCTTCTCCGCCATGCGCGCCATCGGCGCCAGCCTGCTCGCCTCGGCGGGCATCATCGGCATCGTGGCCGGCATCGCCGCCCAGAGCGCCCTGGGCAACTTCTTCGCCGGCCTCCAGATCGCCTTCGGCGACACCGTCCGGATCGGCGACATCGTGGTGGTGGACGGCCAGCAGGGCGCCGTCGAGGAGATCACCCTCACCTACCTGGTGGTCCGGCTCTGGGACCAGCGTCGGCTGATCGTCCCGGTCTCGTACTTCGTCAGCCGGCCGTTCGAGAACTGGACCCGCCGCGACCCCGGCCTGCTCGCCGCCGTCCTGCTCCACCTCGACCACACCACCCCGGTGGACGAGCTGCGCACCGCGCTGCGCGCCCGCCTCGACCGGCACCCGCTCTGGGACGGCGCGCAATGGGCCCTCCAGGTCACCGACACCACGCCCAGCACCATCGTCGTCCGCGCCACCATGACCGCCCGCACCCCCGACGACGCCGCGCAGCTCCGCTTCGACATCCGCGAACAGCTCATCGCCCACCTGCGCGACGAGCACCCCCACGCCCTGCCCCGCCTGCGCACCACGGACTGCTGACCCGCGCCCCCCGAAGACGAAAGCCCCCAGCACCCCGAGAGGGGTACTGGGGGTGGTCCCGGCCGAAGGCTGGGGGCGGAACCGCGCGAAGCGGGAGGCGACCACCGGAAACCCGTCCCGAAGGTCCGGCCCCACCTGCCCCGAACGCCTACAGCACCCGCGTCATCGTCCGATGCGCAATCCCCGCGTCGTCGTACACCGGCCCCTGCGCCGCGTAACCCATCCGCTCGTAGAACCCGAGCGCCTGCACCTGCGCGTGCAGCTCGACCTCCACGCCCCCGCGCTCGGCGCCCGCGGCCTCGATCGCCCGGACGAGCTCCGCGCCCAGCCCCGTCCCCCGGGCCGCCGGGACGACCGCGAGCCGCCCGAGCAGCACCCGTCCGTCGATGCCGCCCGTCAGCTTCCGCGCCTGCTCGCCGAAGATCAGCCGCGCCGTCCCCAGGGCGGCCCCGTCCGCCGCGACGGCCAGCAGGTGGACCGAGGTCGCGTCGTACTCGTCGTACTCCAGCTCCTCCGGCACGTCCTGCTCGACGATGAACACCTCACGCCGGACGGCCCGCACCAGCTCCAGGTCCGCCTCGTCCTCGGCGACCCGGATGGCAGCGGCCGGCACCTCAGCTCTCCGCCGCGATGATGTCCAGCGCCTTCTTGAGGTCCGCCGGGTACTCGCTGGAGAACTCGACCCACTGCCCGTCCGACGGGTGCTCGAAACCGAGCGAGACCGCGTGCAGCCACTGCCGGGTCAGCCCCAGCCGCTTGGCCAGCGTCGGGTCGGCGCCGTACGTCAGGTCGCCCACGCAGGGGTGCCGCAGCGCGGACATGTGGACGCGGATCTGGTGGGTGCGCCCGGTCTCCAGCTTGATCGCCAGCAGCGACGCGGCCCGGTACGCCTCGATCAGGTCGTAGTGGGTGACGGACGGCTTGCCCTCCTGGGTGACGGCCCACTTCCAGTCCGAGCTGGGGTGCCGCCCGATCGGCGCGTCCACCGTCCCGCTCATCGGGTCCGGGTGGCCCTGCACCAGCGTGTGGTACCGCTTCTCGGTGATCCGGTCGTGGAACTGCCGCTTGAGGTCGGTGTACGCGCGCTCGGACTTGGCGACCACCATCAGCCCCGAGGTGCCGACGTCCAGCCGGTGCACGATGCCCTGGCGCTCGGCGGCGCCCGACGTGGAGATCCGGTACCCGGCCGCGGCCAGTCCGCCGATCACGGTGGGGCCGGTCCAGCCCGGGCTGGGGTGCGCGGCGACGCCGATCGGCTTGTCGACCAGCACGATGTCCTCGTCGTCGTGCACGATCCGCATGCCCTCGACCGGCTCGGCGACGATCCGCACCGGGGCGGCCGGGGCCGGGATCTCGACCTCCAGCCAGGAGCCGGCGGTGACCCGGTCCGACTTGCCGGCCACGGCGCCGTCGAGCGTCACCTTGCCGTCGGCGGCCAGCTCGGCGGCCTTGGTCCGGGAGAAGCCGAACATCCGGGCCAGGGCGGCGTCGAGGCGCTCACCCTCCAGGCCGTCGGGTACGGGGAGGCTGCGGATCTGCGCTGCGGTACTCACCCGTACGAGTATGCCGGAAACACGACACGCCCCTGCGCGCCGGTGGCCCGGGCGCTACTTCTCGGTCCGCTCCGCCTTCTCGGCCTTCTCGGGCTGCTGGTGGACGGTTCCGTCCGGGT
Source organism: Kitasatospora sp. NPDC101235 (assembly GCF_044767505.1). Taxonomy (NCBI): domain Bacteria; kingdom Bacillati; phylum Actinomycetota; class Actinomycetes; order Kitasatosporales; family Streptomycetaceae; genus Kitasatospora; species Kitasatospora sp. NPDC101235. The sequence goes on along the minus strand of NZ_JBIWNZ010000001.1, from coordinate 551,480 downwards.
TGCTGCCCCGGAAGGAGAGCAGCACCACCAGGATCCCGCCGCAGACGATCGCCGAGTCCGCGAGGTTGAAGACGGCGAAGTGCTGGACGGAGATGAAGTCCACCACGTGCCCGCGGAAGACGCCGGGCGCGCGGAACAGCCGGTCGGTGAGGTTGCCGAGCGCCCCGCCGAGCAGCAGCCCGAGCGCGATCGCCCAGGGCAGGCTGTACAGCCGGCGGGCGATCCGCCAGATCACCACGATGACGGCGGAGGCGATCATCGTGAAGACGACGGTCAGCGCCTGCCCCATCCCGAAGGCGGCGCCGGAGTTGCGGATCACCTGGAAGGTGACCACGTCCCCGATCACCTTGATCGGGGCGTGGTTCTCCAGCCGGGCGACGACCAGCAGCTTGCTGCCGAGGTCGATCAGGAAGGCGAGCACCGCGACGACCAGCAGCACGCCGACCCGGCGCGGGCCCTTGGGCCGCTCCGCCGTCGTGTCGTCCACGGACGCCGCCCCGCTCGGATCGGCCACGGGCACCTCCACGGCATCGGCGGGGGACGGGACGGCGTCGTCCCGGGTCTGGGGGGAACCTTGCGTACTGATGATCCGCTCCGCTGCCGATGGAGCTCCCCCGGTCCGCAGGAGGGGGAGGGTGGTGGGCCGGTGACGACCTGCCCGCGTTCGCGAACGCGTCAGGCGACGTTACGGGGTCGAGCGTACGGCAAGCCCGACCCCCCACGTCGCTCCGGTCGCCCGGTTCAGCGGCGTTCCTGCTTGGCCTTGCACTGCACGCAGAGCGTCGCCCGGGGGAAGGCCTGCATCCGGGCCTTGCCGATGGCCTGCCCGCAGGACTCGCAGATGCCGAAGCCGACGCCCTCCAGCCGCTCCAGCGCGCGCTCGGTCTGGGCCAGGCTGTCCCGCGCGTTGTTGGCCAGCGCCAGCTCGCTCTCCCGCGAGATGTTCTTCGTACCGGCGTCCACCTGGTCGTCACCGGCTCCGTCGTTGGAGTCACGCATCAGGCCGGAGATGGCCGCCTCGGCGGCGCCGATCTCGTTGCGCAGCCGCTCCAGCTCACTGATCAGCTCGTCGTGCAGCTCGTGGACCTCCTCGGTGGTCCACGGGTCCTCGCCGGGCCGGACCGGCAGCGTGGCCGGGTCCACGGACTCGGCGCCGCGCGGTGCGGTGACGGTGTCGGTGCTGCTCTTCGGTGCGGTAGTGGTCACGGTCCCCTCCCCTGGGTCGACCGCCACGGCCTTGCGTGCCCGCTTGGTGGCGGTACCCGCGCCGGTTCCCTTCTCAGCCATGGCTTTCGACCCCATCTACGAACGAATCGAGCCGCCGGTTCCCGGCGGCTTCCAGTGCCGGAACGATAATCCCGAGCAAAACCGGTCACAACGTGACATACCGGCGCCTCATAACGATCCCACCCAGGCAGCCGCCCCAATCGTCACGCCCCGTTGCGCTCAGGGATTTGTGCCCAGATCGACTCCGGCTAACCTCCGCCGCCGAACGCCCCCGGGCGCCCGTCCGGAAACGGTTTGGACAAACCGACTCGCCCGGCCGATACACTGGCTCTGCAAGGCGCAGATGGGACGAGTACCGACGTACGCAGCCACCAGCGACCCGGGGACGGTGCGAGCCCGGGGGTGTGCACGGCGGGAAGATCACCCCGGAGCCGCCGGAAGAACGGCCACCGCACACCGGACGCGGCGGCCCACTAGACCCGGCAGCAAGCCCAAACAAGAGGGCCGCGAACGCAGCACCGCGGCCAAGGAGGGTGGTACCGCGGGACGGCCGTGCCGTCTCGTCCCTCCGGAGGATCCAGTCCCAGCATCCGCCGGAGGTAGACGCCCGCGATGGCCATGACCTACAACCCCGTCCCCGCGCAGGTGGATCTGCCTGCCCTGGAGCACCAGATCCTGTCCTTCTGGCAGGACAACAAGATCTTCCAGCGCAGCGTGGAGCAGTCCGAGGGCCGCCCCGAGTGGGTGTTCTACGAGGGCCCGCCCACCGCCAACGGCATGCCCGGCGCCCACCACATCGAGGCCCGCGTCTTCAAGGACGTCTTCCCGCGCTACCGGACCATGAAGGGCTACCACGTGGCCCGCAAGGCCGGCTGGGACTGCCACGGCCTGCCGGTCGAGCTCGCCGTCGAGAAGGAGCTGGGCTTCTCCGGCAAGCAGGACATCGAGGCGTACGGCATCGCCGAGTTCAACGCCAAGTGCCGCGAGTCGGTGACCCGCAACACCGACGCCTTCTCCGAGCTGACCACCCGCATGGGGTACTGGGTCGACCTCGACGACGCCTACCGGACGATGGACCCGTCGTACGTCCAGTCCGTCTGGTGGTCGCTCAAGCAGATCTTCGACAAGGGCCTGCTGGTCCAGGACCACCGCGTCGCCCCCTGGTGCCCGCGCTGCGGCACCGGCCTCTCGGACCACGAGCTGGCCCAGGGCTACGAGACCGTGGTCGACCCCTCGGTCTTCGTCCGCTTCCCGCTGACCAGTGGCCCGCTGGCCGGTCAGGCCGCCCTGCTGGTCTGGACCACCACCCCGTGGACCCTGGTCTCCAACACCGCCGCCGCCGTCCACCCGGAGGTCACCTACGTGGTGGCCACCGACGGCGACGAGAAGCTCGTCGTCGCCGAGCCGCTGGTCGCCAAGGCGCTCGGCGAGGGCTGGGAGACCACCGGCGAGTCCTTCACCGGCGCCGAGATGGAGCGCTGGGCCTACCGCCGCCCCTTCGACCTGGTCGAGATCGAGAACGCGCACTACGTCGTCACCGCCGACTACGTCACCACCGAGGACGGCACCGGCATCGTCCACCAGTCCCCCGCCTTCGGCGCGGACGACCTCGCGACCTGCCGCAGGTACGGCCTGCCGGTGGTCAACCCGGTGCTCGGCGACGGCACCTTCGCCCCCGAGGTCCCGCTGGTCGGCGGCCAGTTCTTCAAGAAGGCCGACGAGGCCCTGGTCGCGGACCTCAAGGAGCGCGACCTGCTCTTCCGCCACCTGCCGTACGAGCACAGCTACCCGCACTGCTGGCGCTGCCACACCGCGCTGCTCTACTACGCGCAGCCGTCCTGGTACATCCGGACCACCGCCGTCAAGGACGCGATGATCCGCGAGAACGAGGCCACCAACTGGTTCCCGGAGACGGTCAAGCACGGCCGCTTCGGCGACTGGCTGAACAACAACATCGACTGGGCGCTCAGCCGCAACCGCTACTGGGGCACCCCGCTGCCGATCTGGCGCTGCGAGGAGGGCCACCTCACCTGCGTCGGCTCGCTGGCCGAGCTCACCGAGCTCACCGGCACCGACCAGAGCGGCCTCGACCCGCACCGCCCGTACATCGACGCGGTGACCTTCGCCTGCCGCGACTGCGGCGGCACCGCCACCCGCGTGCCCGAGGTCATCGACGCCTGGTACGACTCGGGCTCGATGCCCTTCGCCCAGTACGGCTACCCGTACCAGAACAAGGAGCTGTTCGAGAAGCGCTACCCGGCGCAGTTCATCTCCGAGGCAATCGACCAGACCCGCGGCTGGTTCTACACGCTGATGGCGGTCGGCACCCTGGTGTTCGACAAGAGCAGCTACGAGAACGTCGTCTGCCTGGGCCACATCCTGGCCGAGGACGGCCGCAAGATGTCCAAGCACCTGGGCAACATCCTGCAGCCGATCCCGCTGATGGACCAGCACGGCGCCGACGCCGTCCGCTGGTTCATGGCGGCCGGCGGCTCGCCCTGGTCGGCCCGCCGGGTCGGCCACGGCACCATCCAGGAGGTGGTCCGCAAGACCCTCCTCACCTACTGGAACACCGTCGCCTTCCAGGCCCTGTACGCCCGCACCTCGAACTGGGCGCCCTCGGCGAACGACCCGGCCCCGGCCGACCGCCCGCAGCTGGACCGCTGGGTGCTGTCCGAGCTGAACACCCTGGTCCGCGAGGTCGACGCGGCCTACGAGGCGTACGACACCCAGCGTGCCGGCAAGCTGCTCTCCGGCTTCGTCGACGACCTGTCCAACTGGTACGTCCGCCGCGGCCGCCGCCGCTTCTGGCAGGGCGACGCCGCCGCGCTCGCCACCCTGCACGAGGCGCTGGAGACGGTCACCCGCCTGATGGCCCCGCTCACCCCGTTCATCACCGAGCGGGTCTGGCAGGACCTGGTCGTCCCGGTCACCCCGGACGCCCCGGCCTCGGTGCACCTGACCACCTGGCCGCAGGCCCACGAGTCGCTGATCGACACCGAGCTCTCCCGGCACATGGCGCTGGTCCGCCGCCTGGTCGAGCTGGGCCGGGCCACCCGCGCCGAGTCCGGCGTGAAGACCCGTCAGCCGCTCTCCCGCGCGCTGGTCGCCGCCCAGGGCTGGGAGGAACTGCCCGCCGACCTGCGCGCGCAGATCGCCGAGGAGCTCAACGTCTCCACCCTGGAGTCGCTCGCCGAGGTCGGCGGCTCGCTGGTCGACACCAGTGCCAAGGCCAACTTCCGCGCGCTGGGCAAGCGCTTCGGCAAGGGCGTGCAGGACGTCGCCAAGGCGGTCGCCGCCACCGACGCCGCCCGCCTGGCCGCCGAGCTGCGCGCCAACGGCGAGACCTCGGTCGAGCTGGGCGGCGAGACGATCACCCTCTCTCCGGACGAGGTGATCATCACCGAGACCCCGCGCGAGGGCTGGGCCGTCGCCAACGAGTCCGGCGCCACCGTCGCCCTCGACCTGGCCATCACCCCGGAGCTCAAGCGCCTCGGCATCGCCCGCGACGCGATCCGCCAGATCCAGGAGGCCCGCAAGAACTCCGGCCTGGACGTCGCCGACCGCATCGTCCTGCGCTGGCGCGCCACCTCGGAGGAGACCACCGAGGCCATCACCGAGCACGGTCCCCTCGTCGCCGAGGAGGTCCTCGCCACCGACTTCGCCGCCGGCGCAGCCGACTGGGACTCCGAGACCTTCGCCGACGACTCCCTCGGCCTCGCCTTCCAGCTCCGCAAGGCCTGACGACCGACCACGAAGCCGCCGTCACCCCAGGGTGACGGCGGCTTCGCCGTACCTGCCCACGCCCCACAGTCTCCCCAACTCCCGCACGCCCCCTCCCAGTTCTCCACGCCCGCGCTCCACCTCAGAGCACGCGCCCCTCTCCACCCCCGCGCGCCCCTCCCCTAGTGCAGGAGAGCACCCCTCCGCTCCCCGATCCGGCACAGTCTCCGAGCGCACAGAGGGGCGCCCCCTCCCCGACCCTCGGGTCGGAAAGGGGGCGCCCTCAAAAGGCCCTGCTACAACCTCAGTTGTCGCCGTCCTCGTCGATCAGGAAGCCCCGCATCGGTGCCGGAGCCTGCTGCATCGGCTGCGGCGGCTGCGGACGGACGGCCGCCATCGGCTGGGTCATGCCGGCCGGCTGCATCTGCGGAGCACCGCTGTTGCCGCCGGTCGACTGCCCGCCGAAGCTCGGCGCCGAGGAGCTGCTGCCGAAGGAGCCGTTCCCGCCGAAGGACGGCGAGTTGCCCCCGAAGGACGGCTGGCTGCCGCCGAAGCTCGGCGCGCCGGCACCGGCCGGAGCCATCGACGAGGCCGCCGGCGGCAGCGACGCGGTGGCGGGGATCCGCGGCGGGGCGAGCGAGTCGTCGGCCTGCGACTCCAGCTGGCGCAGCTGGGTCTCCAGGTACGACTTCAGACGCGTGCGGTACTCACGCTCGAACGCCCGCAGGTCCTCGACCTTGCGCTCCAGCGTGGCCCGCGCCGACTCCAGCGAGCCCATCGCGACGCGGTGCTTCTCCTGCGCGTCCCGCTCCAGCGCGTCGGCCTTCGCACGGGCGTCGCGCTCCAGGCCCTCGGCCCGGCTGCGCGCCTCGCCGACGATCTTGTTGGCCTCGGAACGGGCCTCGGAGATCGCCTGGTCGGCGGTCTGCTGAGCGAGCGCGAGCACGCGGGCGGCGCTGTCGCCACCGGGGCCCTGCTGCTGCATCGGGGCGCCCATGGGGCCGCCCATCTGCTGCGGGCCGCCCATGGGGCCGCCCATCGGCTGCATCTGCTGCTGGCCCATGCCCTGGCCCATGCCCTGGCCCATCGGGTTGCCCATCTGCTGCGGGCCACCGGGACCGCCCATGGGCTGCAGCATCTGCCCGCCCATCGGCTGGACCAGCTGCTGCTGGCCGCCCATGGTCTGGTTCATCTGCTGCTGCGGGCCGCCGGCAGCCGGAAGCTGCGGCGCGGAGCCGGCGGGCAGGCCGAGGGGCTGGTTGCCCATCTGCTGCTGCGGACCACCCGGACCCATCTGCTGCTGGGGACCACCGGGACCCATCTGCTGCGGACCGCCCGGACCCATCTGCTGCGGACCACCGGGGCCCATCTGCTGCGGACCACCCGGACCCTGCTGGCCGGGGACCGGCGGGCCGGATATGGCGGCGGGCACCGGGGCGCCGCCCTGGCGGGGCGCGTCCTGCTGCGGCTCCTTGCGCAGGTTGGCCTGGTTCTGCGCGGCGGCACGAGTCGCGGCGGCCAGCTTGGCGCGCAGGTCCTCGTTCTCCCGGAGGAGGCGGGTCAGCTCCGCCTCGACCTCGTCGAGGAAGGCATCGACCTCGTCCTCGTCATAGCCTTCACGCAGGCGGACGGTCGTGAACTGCTTGTTCCGAACGTCCTCGGGGGTCAATGGCATCTCTTCACCTCAACGTGATCGTCGGCACACCGGCATCCTGTCGCATCGCTCACCTACGACTAGGGGTGCACAAGCGAGATCAGGACATACACAATGATCATCAGTACGAAGAAGGACAGGTCGAGCGCCACGCCCCCGAAACGCAACGGCGGAATGAGCCGCCGAAGAAGCTTGAGCGGCGGATCCGTGACAGTGTACGTGGCCTCCAGGACCAGGACCATGGCCTTGCCGGGCCGCCACGAACGCGCGAACTGGAAGACCCAGTCCATGACCAGCCGTACGAGCAGGAACACCAGGAAGACGGTCAGGGCGTAGTAGAGCACCGCCCACACGATGTCCATCGCGTTTCCCTCTCCCCGGTCCCGATCCCTCGGGCCTGCCGCTCGTCACCTGTCGCTAACCCACTGTTGATCAGATCCACACGTAAAGTCGTGGCCGGGTCAGCTCTGGTTGAAGAACCCACCCTCGGCGATCCGAGCCTTGTCCTCCGCCGTGACATCGACGTTAGCAGGCGACAGCAGGAACACCTTCTGTGTCACGCGCTCGATACTGCCGTGCAGACCGAAGACGAGTCCAGCGGCGAAGTCTACGAGGCGCTTCGCGTCGGTGTCGTCCATCTCGGTCAGATTCATGATCACGGGAGTCCCACCACGGAACTGTTCCCCGATGGTACGGGCCTCGTTGTAGGTTCGGGGGTGCAGCGTGGTGATGCGGTAGGGCTCTCGTTCGTTGACGACCTTGGGCATGATCACCGGTGCGCTCTTCTCCAGGTTGTGGCGGCGTTCGGGTGTGATGGACGACACGGGGGCCATCCTCGGAGTCTCCTGCCGGATCGGCACCGCCGCGGGCACCGGCTGCGGGGTGATCGAGGAGACCGGGGCGGGCGCGGCGGCCGCGGGAGCCGGGGCCGGCCGGGGGATGTCCTCGGTCCGCTGGCCCGTCCGGATCGGTTCGGGGTCCGCGTCGTAGTCGTCATCGGGGTCGTACCCCTGGCCGTCGTACGTCTCGTCCTCCACGAGGCCGAGGTAGACCGCCATCTTGCGCATTGCGCCGGCCATGCTCCTGTCTCCTCCGCTCATAGCCACCTCGCTGACGCTCGGTGGCAGCTTCGCGAAACGCGCACCTTCTGATGGTCGCTCGCTCGCTCGCTCCGTGCGGACCGGCTCCGGCCCGGGCCGTACGGCCCCGCCTGCGGATTCCGCGGTCCCTCCACGACGGCGTGTCAGCCCGACGGCCGGTCAGATTCGTGGAGTGGGGGCCGCGGAGCTGCGATCCACGGTTCGCTAGCGCTCCGAAGAGCTGCTAGATTCTGTCCTATTTTGTCCTGCTGTCTGATCTACTTACCCGGTGACGTTACCTGAGGGGTGACCTCACTCCGAGTACCGCCGTTCCGACGCGCACATGTGTCGCCCCGGCGGCAATCGCCTGCTCAAGGTCACCGCTCATTCCTGCGGAGACCATGGTGGCAGCCGGATGGTCCGCCCGTACGGCGGTTGCGATTTCCGCCAGCCGATCGAAGGCGCGGGCCGGGTCCCCGGCCAGCGGGCCGGCCAGCGGAGCGACGGTCATCACACCGTCCAGACGCAGCCCGGGCGTGTCGGCGATCGCGTCGGCCAGTTGCGCGACGTCCTCCGGCGCGACCCCCGCCCGGTGCTCGCCCTCCCCGTACGCCTTGTCCAGCGCCACCTGCACCAGGCAGCCCAGGTCCGGGCGTTCCGCCTTGAGCACCGCCGCGGAGAGCGACCCGACCAGCCGCAGCCGGTCCACCGAGTGCACGTGGTTCGCGTACCGGACGACCGAGCGGACCTTGTTGGTCTGGAGCTGGCCGACGAAGTGCCAGTCAAGAGGAAGGTTTCTGCACTGCTCCGCCTTGGGAGCGGCATCCTGGTCGCGGTTCTCCGCGACGTCCGTCACCCCGAGTCCGGCCAGCAGCGCGGTGTCCTCGGCGGGGTAGGTCTTGGTGACGACGACCAGGGTGACCTCGTCCCGGGCGCGCCCGGCGGCCGCGCAGGCGTCCGCGATCCGGCGCTCGACCACGTCGAGGTTGGTGCCCAGTTCCTCGTAGCGGGCCCGCTGGCCGTCCGTCAGCGCCGCCACGAACTCGGTGCTTCCCGGGAACGGTCCGTAGATGTCGTTCGTCATCAGTGATCAGAGCCCAACCAGACGTAGCTCGCGAGCCGGCCGGTGCGCTGCTCGCGGCGATAGGAGTAGTGATCGGCGGATTCGAGCGTGCAGACCGGTGATCGCACCAGCTCGTTGACCCCGGCCACGGCCAGCTGGGCCGCGACGCCTTCCGGCACGTCCAGGGACGGAGTCCCCCAGGAGGTCTCGGCGAAGGCCTCCGGCACCACCGCGGCGACCTCGGCCCGCAGTTCGGCCGGCACCTCGTAGCAGCGGCCGCAGACCGCGGGCCCCGTGGCGGCGGTGATCCGCCCGGGCTCCGCGCCCAGTTCGACCATCGCCCGGACGGCCGCGGGCACCACCCCGGCCGCCAGGCCGGGCCGGCCCGCATGGGCCGCGCCCACCACGCCCGCCACCGGATCGGCCAGCAGCACCGGGGTGCAGTCGGCGGTCAGCACCGCCAGCGCGAGCGGCCGGTCGGTGACCACCGCGTCCACCGTCGGGGCCTGCCCGAGCGGCTGGCGCCCGGTCACCACGGCGACCTCGGCGCCGTGCACCTGGTTCATCCACACCACGTCGGCCGGGTCGAGCCCCAGCTGCCGGGCGGCCAGCGCCCGGTTCTCCCGCACGGCCTCCGGGTCGTCCCCCACCGCGCCGCCGAGGTTGAGCTCCCCGTACGGCGAAGTGCTCACCCCGCCCCACCGGGAGGTGAAGGCGAAGTGAGCACCCGCGCGGATCGCGTGATCGATCACTTAAGGAAGTCCGGGACGTCAAGCTCCTCGGCCGGGCTCTCCACGAACGGCTGCCGGGCCGGCTGCACCTGCGGCGGCACCGGGGCGGAGGCGGTCGTGGTGGCCGGGGTCTCGGCGGTCCGGCTCGGCGCGGCGGTCGAGGACTCGCTCTCCGAACGGGAGGTCACCGAGCCGATGCTCCCGTACGACGGGCGGCCGGCCGGGCGCTCCGGGGCGGCCGGCGGGGTGGCCGGGCGCTCCGGGGTGGTGGACTTGACCACCGGGTCGCGGACGATCGCCGGCGGCTGCCCGCCGTCGAAGCCGGCCGCGATGACGGTGACCCGGACCTCGTCGCCGAGCGCGTCGTCGATGACCGCACCGAAGATGATGTTCGCCTCGGGGTGCGCCGCCTCGCTGACCAGCTGGGCCGACTCGTTGATCTCGAACAGACCGAGGTCGGAGCCGCCCGAGATGGACAGCAGCACGCCGCGGGCGCCGTCGATCGAGGCCTCCAGCAGCGGCGAGGAGATCGCCATCACGGCGGCGGCCTTGGCGCGGTCCTCGCCGCGGGCCGAGCCGATGCCCATGAGCGCCGAGCCGGCGTCCGACATGACGGACTTGACGTCGGCGAAGTCGAGGTTGATCAGACCCGGGGTGGTGATCAGGTCGGTGATGCCCTGGACACCGGAGAGCAGGACCTGGTCGGCCGAGCGGAACGCGTCCAGGACGCTGACCTGGCGGTCCGAGATGGACAGCAGCCGGTCGTTGGGGATCACGATGAGGGTGTCGACCTCTTCGCGCAGGGCGGCGATGCCGTCCTCGGCCTGGTTGGCCCGGCGCCGGCCCTCGAAGGTGAACGGGCGGGTGACCACGCCGATGGTCAGGGCGCCCAGCGAGCGCGCGATGTTGGCGACGACGGGCGCGCCACCCGTGCCCGTGCCACCGCCCTCGCCGGCGGTCACGAAGACCATGTCGGCCCCCTTGAGGACCTCCTCGATCTCCTCGCGGTGGTCCTCGGCGGCCTTGCGGCCGACCTCGGGGTTGGCGCCGGCGCCGAGGCCCCGGGTGAGTTCACGGCCCACATCGAGCTTGACGTCGGCGTCGCTCATCAGGAGGGCCTGCGCATCGGTGTTGATCGCGATGAACTCGACGCCCTTGAGACCGACCTCGATCATCCGGTTGATGGCGTTGACACCACCGCCGCCGATTCCGACGACCTTGATGACTGCGAGGTAGTTCTGCGGTGCTGCCACGTCGAAGGCCTCTCGCCTCGAATTTCCGGGTCGGCCCGGCCCGGAGCGGGGCCGTACCGACGGATGTCGATGGGTAGGGAGCCTGGTTTCTGACTGAATGTCCGAAATGCCGACCGCCGACCCCAACCCTAAACTTGACCTTTAGGGTTAGTTCTGTGTCTCCGTCACATCACCAGGAAACACAGCCTGGTGACACAGGACACTAGGTGGCTCCAGGCACGTGTTTCAACGAACACGCCGAGCTTCCCTTTTTCTTTTGAGCCTATGTGATCATCGGCCGGCATAGGAAACCGGGGGTGACCACCAAGAGTCGGGCCGACACTCCGAGGCGTCAACCCCTCCCTCAGGCAGAGAACCTACCGGATCATCCCGACACCGCCGGCGCCTCCGGCGCCGTCACGTCGAAGTTCGTGCCCTTCTGGTTCATCAGCGCGACCAGTACCCGGGCCTTCCGGTCGATCTGCTCCGGACTCCCCCAGCGCACCGTCACACCCCCGCTGAGCTGCAACTCGACATCGTCGTACGAGTGCACCAGCACCGAGCCGGCCCGCTTGGCGACCTCCGGCGGCAGCCCGGCGGCCACCGCCACCGCGCCCTGCACCAACTGCGAACGGGAGATCACCCCGTCGACGTCGTTCGCCTGCTGACTGAGCCGCAGCTCCACCACCGGAACACCGTCCGGAGGAGCCGGTTCGGTGGCGAAGCTCACGCCCCCGGCATCCACCTGGGTGAACTGGCCGTCCTCCCCCTTGACGGCGGCCACCGCCGTGCGCTGGACGACCTTCACCCGCAGGGTGTGCGGCCAGCCCCGCCACACCTCGGCCCTGGCCACCCGGGGGATCGCCTCCACCCGGTGCCGGGCGTCGTCCAGGTCCACGCGCGCCAGCGGCCCGTCACCGAGCCCGCCGACCGCCTCGCGGACCTGGTCCGCCGTCAGCTTGTCGTCGCTCGTCCCCTGGACGGCGACGCTGCGCACGTCCAGGACCGAGGAGAAGAACACCAGCCAGGCCAGCACGCCGAGCACCGTGGCGCCGAGCGCGCCCAGCACCACGATGCCCCGCCGGGAGAGCCGGAGGCGGGGAGCGGACTCCTCCTCCTCCAGCTCCTCCTCCAGCGGGTCGGCGAGCCGGCCGTCAGCCACGGCGGCGGCCGCCGCGGTGGGCCTGGATCGCCTCGTAGACCATGCCGACCAGCAGGTCGTCGGCGTCCCGGCGGCCGAACTCGGCGGCCGCCCGGCTCATGTCCCAGAGCCGCTGCGGGTCGGTCAGCACCGGCAGCACGTTCTGGAGCACCCAGTCCGGGGTCAGCTCGGCGTCGTCCACCAGCAGGCCGCCGCCGGCCTTGACCATGGGCTGGGCGTTCAGCCGCTGCTCGCCGTTGCCGATCGGCAGCGGGACGAAGGCGGCGGGCAGGCCGACGGCCGCCAGCTCGGCCACCGTCATGGCGCCGGCCCGGCAGAGCATCATGTCGGCGGCCGCGTAGGCGAGGTCCATCCGGTCCAGGTACGGCACCGGGCGGTACGGCGGCATCCCGGGGACGTCCGCCACCTGCGGCAGCTCGTTCTTCGGGCCGACCGCGTGCAGGATCTGCACGCCGTACTGCTGGAGCCGCGGGGCGATCGCGGTGATCGTCTCGTTGAGCCGGCGCGCGCCCTGGGAGCCGCCGGAGACCAGCAGGGTGGGCAGCCGCTGGTCGAGGCCGAAGTACTGGCGGGCCTCCGGGCGGACCGCGTTGCGGTCCAGGGTGGCAATGGTCCGGCGCAGCGGGATGCCGATGTACCGGGAGTCCCGCAGCTTGCTGTCCGGCGTGGAGACCGCCACGAAGTCGCTGTAGCGGGCACCGATCTTGTTGGCCAGGCCCGGGCGTGCGTTCGCCTCGTGCACCACGATCGGCACCCCGGCGCGCTTGGCGGCCAGGTAGGCGGGCATCGCGACGTAGCCGCCGAAGCCGACCACGGCGTCCGCGTTGACCCGCTCGATGATCTCCTGGGCGGCCCGGACGGTGCCGCGCAGCCGGCCGGGGACGGTGATCAGCTCCGGGGTGGGCTTGCGGGGCAGCGGGACGGCCGGGATGAGCTCCAGCTGGTAGCCGCGCTCGGGTACCAGCCGGGTCTCCAGTCCGCGCTCGGTGCCCAGGGCGGTGATCCCGACGGACGGGTCGTGCCTGCGGAGGGCATCCGCGAGGGCCATGGCCGGCTCGATGTGACCGGCGGTCCCCCCGCCGGCGAGTACGACATGCACCGAAATTCACCGCTCCCTGCGTGCCGGCCCCGGGGCCGGGCGCGCTGTGGTTCGTCGTCGTGGCAGCACCCGGGCCAGTTGTCTCCTGATCCGGGAGTTCTTGCTCCGGGCGGCCAGGGCCGCCTTCGCGCCCGAGGAGCTGCGCGCCAGGCACAGCAGCACTCCGATCGCGGACATGGCCGACAGCATGGCGGAACCGCCGTAGGAGAACAGCGGGAGCGGGACACCCGCGATGGGCAGCAGTCCCAGCGCCGACCCCAGGTTGATCATGGCCTGCGCCATGATCCAGGTGGTGGCGGCTCCCGCGGCGTACCTGACGAAGGGATCCTTCGTACCGATGGCCACACGGATACCCGCGTAGCCTAGTGCCGCGAAGAGACCGAGGACCGACAGCGTCCCCACCAGACCGAGTTCCTCACCCGTCGCGGCGAAGATGAAGTCGGTGTGCGCCTCGGGCAGCTGGCCCCATTTCTCCACGCCGGCGCCGAGGCCGGTGCCGAAGCCGCCGCCGTTGGCGAACGCGAAGACGCCGTGCAGGGCCTGGAAGCAGGCGCCCTCCGGGTCGATCTTGGTGACGCCGATGCAGCTCAGCCGCTCCGCCCGGTGCGGGACGGTGACCACCAGGGCGGTGCAGACCACCGCCGCGACCCCGAGGGTGGACACGAACAGCCGCAGCGGCGCGCCGACCATCCAGAGCAGCGCGAACACCATGGCCACCAGGATCATCGAGGTGCCCATGTCGCCGCCGAACATGATCAGCGCGAGCAGCAGCAGGGCCCCCGGCACCAGCGGCACCAGCAGGTGTTTCCACGAGTTGAGGGTGCCGGCCTTCTGCTTGCGGGCGAGCAGGTCGGCGCCCCAGAGCACCAGGGCGAGCTTGGCGAACTCCGAGGGCTGGAACTGGAAGAAGCCGAAATCCAGCCAGTTCTGGTTGCCGTTGATCCGCACCCCGATGCCGGGGATGGCGACCAGCGTGAGGGCGCCGATCACCCCGATCATCACCGGGTAGACGATCACCCGCAGCACCGCGAGCGGGACGGAGGCGAAGCCGATCAGCAGGACCAGGCCGAGGATGGCCGCGATCAGCTGCTTGAGGAAGTAGTACTGCGCCGCGTGGTGCTGGTTCAGGGCCAGGATCTGCGAGGCCGAGAAGACCATCATCAGGCCGAGCACGACCAGCAGCAGGGTGCTGCCGAGGACCAGCAGGTACGGGGTGAGCGGCCGGTCCAGCCAGTACCGGACCCTGGCCCGCAAGACCTGGACCCGGGCCAGCGGACCGGCCGACTTGTACTTGGTCGTGGTGGCGGAGATCACTCTCATCGGCTCGGCGGCATCCCGCTTCACAACGCCGGAATCCGCTCTGCCCTGCCCCGCCACCGCTCCCCGCTCACTTGTCCCGTCCGACGCCCTCGCCGGCCCGCCTACTCGCCCGCCAGCTCCCGGACGGCCGCCGCGAAGAGGTCGCCGCGCTCGCCGTAGTTGGTGAACATGTCCATCGAGGCGCAGGCCGGTGCCAGCAGCACCGTGTCACCCGATCGGGCGAGCGATGCGGCCGTTCGAACGACCTCGGTCATCGCCACCGCGCCAGTCTGGCCCTCGGCCGCCTCGATCACCGGCACATCCGGAGCGTGTCGCTCCAGCGCCTCCCGGATCACCGCCCGGTCCTGGCCGATCAGCACCACCGCGCGCAGCCGCTCGGCCGCGCCCTGCACCAGGTCGTCGAAGGTCGCGCCCTTGGCCAGGCCCCCGGCGATCCAGACGATCGGCCGGTAGGCGGCCAGCGAGGCGGCCGCCGCGTGGGTGTTGGTGGCCTTGGAGTCGTCGATGTACGTGACCTCGCCGACCACGCCGACCTCGGCGATCCGGTGGGCGTCCGGCCGGAAGGCCCGCAGGCCCTCCCGGACGGCCTTCGGCTCGACCCCGTACGCCCGGGCCAGCGCCGCCGCGGCGAGCGCGTTGGCGATGTTGTGCGGGGCCGGCGGGTAAACGTCCTCGACGGCGCCCAGCTCGGCCGCGTTCTTGGCCCGGTCCTCGACGAAGGCGCGGTCCACCAGCAGCCCGTCCACCACACCGAAGTTCGACGGGCCGGGCGCGCCGAGGCCGAAGCCGATCGCCCGGCAGCCCTCCTCGACGTCGGCCTCGCGGACCAGCGCCTCGGTGGCCGGGTCGGCCAGGTTGTACACGCAGGCGACCGCGTTGCCCTCGTAGATCCGGCCCTTGTCGGCGGCGTACGCCTCCATCGAGCCGTGCCAGTCGAGGTGGTCGGGCGCCAGGTTGAGCACCGCCGCCGAGTACGGGCGCAGCGAGGGCGCCCAGTGCAGCTGGTAGCTGGACAGCTCGACGGCGAGCACGTCGTACGGCTCCTCGGCGAGCACCGCGTCCAGCACCGAGACCCCGACGTTGCCGACCGCGGCGGTGCGCCTGCCGGCGGCGGTGAGGATCGAGGCGAGCATCTGGACGGTGGTGGTCTTGCCGTTGGTGCCCGTGACGGCCAGCCAGGGGGCGGGCTCGCCGGTGCCGGGCAGCGGCTTGCGCAGCCGCCAGGCCAGCTCGACGTCGCCCCAGACCGGCACCCCGGCCGCCTCGGCGGCGGCGAACAGCGGGCTGTCCGGCGCCCAGCCGGGCGAGGTGACGATCAGCTCGGTGCCCTCGGGCAGGCTCGCGCCGTCGCCGAGCCGCACGGTGACGCCCAGCGCCTCCAGCTCGGCGGCCCGGGCGGCCAGGCCGGGCCCGCTGCCGCCGTCCACGACGGTCACCCGGGCGCCGAGGCCGTGCAGGACGCGCGCGGCGCTGATGCCCGAGACGCCGAGCCCGGCCACGGCGACCGGCAGGCCGCCGAATTCGGGGTTGGCCTGGTCGGGGTTGGTCATCCGGTCACCCATCCCGCGTAGAACAGGCCGAGGCCGACGGCGACGCACAGGCCCTGGATGATCCAGAACCGGACGACGATCAGGACCTCGGTCCAGCCCTTGAGTTCGAAGTGGTGCTGCAACGGCGCCATCTTGAAGACGCGCTTGCCGGTCATCCGGAAGGAGCCGACCTGGATGATCACCGAGAGGGTGATGATCACGTAGAGGCCGCCGAGCAGGGCGAGCAGCAGCTCGGTGCGGGAGCAGATCGCCAGACCGGCCAAGGCGCCGCCGAGGGCGAGCGAGCCGGTGTCACCCATGAAGATCTTGGCGGGCGAGGTGTTCCACCACAGGAAGCCGAAGCAGGAGCCCATCAGGGCGGAAGCCACGACGGCGAGGTCCAGCGGGTCGCGGATGTCGTAGCAGTTGGCGGTCGCGGTGATGGCGTAGGCGCAGCTCTGGGTGTGCTCCCAGATGCCGATGAAGGTGTAGGCGCCGAAGACCATCACCGAGGCACCGGTGGCGAGACCGTCCAGACCGTCCGTCAGGTTCACGCCGTTCGACATCGCGGCGATCATGAAGTACGCGAAGATGACGAACAGGACGGGGCCGATCGCCCACTTGAAGTCCCGGACGAAGGACAGGCTCTGGGACGCCGGGTTGAGCCCGCGGTCGTCCGGGAACTGCATCGCCAGGACGGCGAACCCGAGGCCGACGATCGACTGGCCGGCCAGCTTCGCCTTGGCCCGCAGGCCCAGCGAACGGCGCTTGACCACCTTGATGTAGTCGTCCAGGAAGCCGACCAGGCCGAGGCCCGCGGTCAGGAAGAGCACCAGCAGCCCGGAGGCGGTCGGGCTCTCGCCCGTTATCGCCTTCGTGGCGAAGTACGCGATCAGGGTCGCCAGGATGAAGGCGATGCCGCCCATGGTGGGCGTGCCCTTCTTGCTGTGGTGCGCCTTGGGGCCGTCGTCGCGGATGTACTGGCCGTAGCCGTGCTTCGCGAGCACTTTGATCAGGGCCGGGGTGCCGAGCAGCGACAGGATGAGGCCGATCATCCCGGAGAAAAGGATCTGCTTCATTATTCGGCCACACCGTCCGCCAGGAGGGCCTCGGCCACCTTCTCCAGCCCCACCGAACGGGAAGCCTTCACCAGGACCACATCCCCCGGCCGCAGCTGACTGCGCAGCAGCTCGACCGCCGCGTCCGCGTCGGACACCAGCACCGACTCCTCACCCCACGAACCTTCGTTCCTCGCGCCGAGTTCCATGCAGGCCGCCTCGCGTCCGCCGACCGCCACCAGCTTGGTGACGTCGAGCCGGACGGCGAGCCGCCCGATGGCGTCGTGCTCGGCCAGGCTCTCCTCGCCGAGCTCCCGCATCTCGCCGAGCACCGCCCAGGTGCGGCGGCGCTCCGGGCCCCGGCCCCCGATCGAGACCAGCGCCCGCAGCGCGGCCCGCATCGAGTCGGGGTTCGCGTTGTAGGCGTCGTTCACGACGGTGACACCATCGGCCCGGTCGACGACCTCCATGCGCCAGCGGGACAGCGCACCCGCTTCGCCCAGGGCTGCCGCGGTGTCGTCGACGGACATCCCGAGCTCCACCGCCACCGCGGCGGCGGCGAGGGCGTTCGAGACGTGGTGCTCACCGTACAGGCGCAGCTGCACGGGCGCGGAACCGGCCGGGGTGGTGAGCGTGAACGATGGCCGCCCGGTGGCGTCCAGGCGAACGTCCGTGGCCCGTACGTGGGCGTCCGGTGATTCCCCGAACAGGACCACCTTCGCCTTGGTACGGGAGGCCATCGCGCGCACCAGCCGGTCGTCCGCGTTGAGGATCGCGGCGCCGTCGGCGGGCAGCGACTCGACCAGTTCGCCCTTGGCCTCGGCGATCGCCTCCTGGGAGCCGAACTCGCCGACGTGGGCGGTGCCGACGTTGAGGACCAGGCCGATCCGGGGCGGGGTGATCGAGGTGAGGTACTCGATGTCGCCCTTGTGCCGGGCGCCCATCTCCATGACCAGGTGCCGGGTGCCGGCCTCGACCCGCAGCGCGGTCATCGGGTGACCGATCTCGTTGTTGAGCGAGCCGGGCGGGTAGACGGTCTCGCCGTGGCGCTGGAGCAGCTGGGCGATCAGGTCCTTGGTGCTGGTCTTGCCGGCCGAGCCGGTCAGCGCGACCACGGCGGTGCCCTCGGCGCGGGCGACCACGGCGCGGGCCAGCCGGCCGAGCGCCTCCACCACACTGTCGACCAGGACGGCGGGCACGCCGACCGGGCGGGAGGCCAGCACCGCGACGGCGCCGTCCTCGACCGCCTTGGCCGCGTACTCGTGGCCGTCCACGTGCTCGCCGACGAAGGCCGCGAACAGGCCGCCGGGGCTCACCTTCCGCGAGTCGACCTCGACCGGGCCGGTGACCAGGGCGTCCGGGTCGGCGCCGTCCAGCGTGCCTCCGACGGCGGCGGCCACCTCGGCGAGGGTCAGTGCGATCACTGCTGCTCTACTCCTCGGTCGCCCCGCGCGGCCGGGGTCTGCGTGATGGATTCGCGCAGCACCTCCCGGTCGTCGAAGGGGCGGATCTCGTCTCGTACGTACTGGCCGAGCTCGTGGCCCTTGCCGGCCACCAGCACGGTGTCCCCCGCCTGGGCGCGGGCGACGGCGATCCTGATCGCCTCGGCCCGGTCGGGGACGACCACGACGTCCCCGCGCTCGGCCTCGGGCACCGTGGCGGCGCCGGTCAGCATGGTGGCGAGGATCGCCAGCGGGTCCTCGCTGCGCGGGTTGTCGCTGGTCAGCAGGGCGGTGTCGGCGAGGCGGGCGGCGATGGCGCCCATCGGGCCGCGCTTGTGCGGGTCGCGGTCGCCACCGCAGCCGACCACGACGTGCAGCCGGCCCCTGGTGACCTCGCGCAGCGAGGCGAGGACCGCCTGGAGGGCGTCCGGCTTGTGCGCGTAGTCGACGACGGCGACGAACGGCTGTCCGGCGTCCACCCGCTCCAGCCGGCCCGGCACGCCGGGGACGGCGGCGACACCGGCCACGGCCCGCTCCAGCGGCAGCCCGGCGGCGACCAGCACGGTGATCGCGGCGAGCGCGTTGGCGACGTTGAACGGGCCGGGCAGCGGGACGGAGGCCTCGGCCTCGGCGCCGTCCGGGCCCAGCACCCGGAAGGTCGAGCCGACCGGCCCGAGCCGGACGTCCACGGCCCGCCAGTCGGCCTCGGCGGCGCCGGTGGCGGAGAAGGTGGTCACCGGGATCTTGGCCTCGGCGGCGAGCCGGCGGCCGTACTCGTCGTCCAGGTTGATCACGCCGTGGCGGGACTTGCCGGGCTGGAAGAGCCGGGCCTTCGCCTGGAAGTAGTCCTCCATGTCCGGGTGGAAGTCGAGGTGCTCGGGGGTCAGGTTGTTGAACAGCGCGACGTCGTACGCGACCCCGTCGGTGCGGCCGAAGACCAGGGCGTGGCTGGAGACCTCCATGGTCACCGCGTCGGCGCCGCGCTCGGCCATCACACCGAGGATCGCGTGCAGGTCGGTGGCCTCGGGGGTGGTGCGCTCGCTCTTGATCCGCTCCTCGCCGACCCGCATCTCGACGGTGCCGATCACGCCCGGGCTGCGCCCGGCGCCGCGCAGGCCGCCCTCGACCAGGTACGAGGTGGTGGTCTTGCCGTTGGTGCCGGTCAGCCCGATCATCAGCAGCCGCTGGGAGGGACGGCCGTAGACGATCGCGGCGAGCTCGCCCATGACGGCCCGCGGCCGGTCGACGACCAGCAGCGGCAGGCCGGTGGGGGCCGCCAGCTCGGCGCCGGCCGGGTCGGTGAGCACCGCCACCGCGCCGCACTCCGCGGCCTTGGCGGCGAAGGCCGCGCCGTGGTGGTTGGCGCCCGGGAAGGCCACGTACACGTCGCCCGGACGGACCGCGCGGGAGTCGTGGGTGACGCCGCTGACGGCGCCGCCCTCGACGGGCGCCAGGCCCAGTGCGGCGGCCAGCTCGGCGAGTGGCAGGGCGGTGGTCCCGGTCGGGCGGGGCGGACTCACGGTGGTTTGATCGGGTTTCGGCACGGCGGGAAGGCTATCCGCCGAAGGGTGTCCAGGGCCAAACCGGCCCTCCGCCGCGCCGTGCTCCGGCCCGGCCGGTTCGTTGTTCATCGCTCGCTCACGGCTTCCAGTCGACGGGAAGGTTGGGGGCCTGGCTGCCGCTCGGCGGGACCTGCATGGTCTTCAGGGTGAACTCCATCACCTGCTTGAACACCGGGCCGCACAGCTGGCCGCCGAAGTGGCCGTTGACCGGGCCCTGGAGGGTGCAGGAGACGGTGTAGCGGGGGGCGTCGGCAGGGGCGAAGCCGATGAAGGAGGCGGTGTAGCCGTCGTAGCCGACGCCGTTGGCGGCGCCCCGGTTGGCGGTGCCGGTCTTGCCCGCGACCCGGTAGCCGGGGATGGCGGCCTTGCCGCCGGTGCCCTGCTCGTCGTCGACGACCGACTCCAGCATCGAGGTGAGGGTCTTGGCCGTCTCCTGGCTGACCACCCTGGTCTGCTCCGCCGGCGCGCTCGGCGTGTACTTGCCGTTCGGGTCGCTGACGCCCTGGACGATGCTGGGCGCGACCCGCACCCCGCCGTTGGCGATGGTCGAGTAGACCGAGGTGGCCTGGAGCGCGTTCATCTGCATCGGGCCCTGGCCGAAGGAGATGTTGTACTTCTCCGAGGCGACCAGGTCCTCCGGCTTCTTGAGTTTTCCGGAGGTCTCCCCCGGGAAGCCCAGGCCGGTCGGCTGGGCCACGCCGAACTTGCGCATGTAGCCGTCCAGGACCTTGTTGGCCTCCAGCTGGTCGCCGCCGCCGAGGGTCTCGACGGCCTCGATGGTGCCGATGTTGGAGGACTTGGCCAGCACCCCGGCCAGGGTCAGGTACCAGGTGTCGTGGTCGACGTCGTCCTTGAACTGCTGCCCGGCCCGGACCAGCCGGTTGGGCACCGTCACCTTGGTGTCCCAGGTGGCCTTGCCGGAGTCCAGCACGGCGGCCATGCTCATCAGCTTGGCGGTGCTGCCCGGCTCGTACGCGTCGCCCAGGGCGGCGTTGCCCAGCTGCGTCTGCTTGGACAGGCTCAGGTCGTTCGGGTTGAAGCCGGGTGCGGTGGCCATCGCGAGGACCTGACCGGTCTTCACGTCCTGGACCACCACGTAGCCCTTCTCCGCGCCGGAGTTGGCCACCTGGTCGGTGATCGCCCGCTGGGCGGCCCACTGGATGTCCCGGTTGATGGTCAGCTTCACGTCGCTGCCCGGCACGGCCGGCTCCATCGAGCCCCCGGCGGTGGGCACCAGCCGCCCGCCCGACTGGGCGTAGCTGCTGTGGCCGTCCTTGCCGGCCAGCAGCTTCTGGTACTGGAGCTCCAGGCCGCCGGCGCCCTCGCCCTCGGCGTTGACGAAGCCGACCAGGTTGGCGGCCAGCCCGTCCGCCGGGTAGATCCGCTTCTGGGTCTCCCGGTTGAACACCCCGGCCAGCGGATTGGCGCACTCGTTGTCCACCCGGGTGCGCCCGCCCTGGTCGGCGGGCTTGCCGAGCAGCTTCTTCTGGGCCTGGCAGGCCCGCGAGCCGGCCTGCTTCTCCAGGCCCGACTTGAGGTCGCTGATCTGCCTCTTGGCGGCCGGGGTCTGCTGGGCCGCGAGCCGCTTGTAGCGGCTCTTGGGGGTGTGCAGGTCGGCGGCGATCTTCTCCTTGGGCACGCCGAGGATCGGCGACAGCAGCGCGGCCGCCTGCTCCGGCGCGTCCGGCAGGCCCGTCGCCTCCGGGGTGAACATCGCCGGGTCGGCGGTGATGTCGTACGCGTCCACGGTGGCCGCCAGCGCGACCCCGTCGGAGGACGTTATCGAGCCGCGCTCGGCGGTGATCGGGATGTTCAGGTAGCGGTTGGTGTTGGCGTCGGCGGCCAGCGCGTCGGCGTCCACCAGCTGGAGCTGCACCAGGCGGCCCGCGAAGACGGAGAACACCAGCGACAGCACCACGGTGATCACCCGCAGCCGGCGCTTCGGCTCGGCCAGCTTGAGCGCCTTGGGGCGCAGCGGCGGACGGCTCTTCGGGCGCACCGCCGCCTGGCTGCGGGCCGGCGGCCGCCCCTCGGGGCGGCGCTGCTGCGGCGTCCGCGGAGTACGGCCGGCGGAGGCCGACTTGGCGGGCTGGGCCTTGGCCGACTGGCTGCGGGCGGGCTGGCCCTTCGCGGACTGTCCCTTGGCGGGCTGGCCCTTCGCGGGCTGGGGCTTCGCGGGCTGACTGCGGCCGGAGGCGGACTGCGCGCGCGGCGCACTGCCCCGGGGCGCCGGACGGCGGCCGTTGCCGCCGCCGGAGGCGCCGGACCCGCCGGAGCGTGGCGTGGTCATCGGCCCGCACCCCCGCTCGGCTTCGCGGCCGCGGTGGGCGGGACGGGGTTGAGCTGGATCACCGAGTCACCGGCGGACGCCGCCGGGGTCGGCACCGGCGACGGGGCGGCCGGCGACGGGGCACCGCCCTGCTGCGGCGCGGCCGGCGACGGCCCGGCAGCGGGCTGAGCCGCGCTGGGCTGGGCCTTGGTCGGCCACGGTTCGGCCGTGGAGCGCTTGACCGGCGGGCTGCCCTGGGCCGGACCCGGGGTGCCGATCACCTTGCCGCCGTTCGGGACGTCCAGGAAGGCCATCCCGCCGGCCGGGACCATGCCCAGCTCGGCGGCGCGCCTGGCCAGCGCGTCCGGGGCCGAGCTCTGGTCGATCTCGTGCTGGAGGCTCTGTTGCTCGTCGGTCGCCACGGTGGTCTGCTTCTGCAGTCGGGAGAGCTCGAAGGAGCCCTCGTTGAGCGCGGTGTTCAGCGCGAGCAGGCCGAGCAGCCCGGCCGCCAGCAGCACCACGACGAGCACCGCGAACGGTGTGCGCCCCCGTACCGGACGTTTGCCCGGCCGGACCGTGATCCGCGCCCTGCCCTGCCCGGGGAGTCCTCCCCGCCCCGCCCGGACCTCACCGGCCACCGGCCCCACTGCCTTCCTCCGCCCTTCGGACCCCGCCGGGGCCGGTTCGTCAGCCCCGCTTGCTTCGGTCCCTGATCCTCTCCGCCACCCGCAGCCGTACGGGCGCGGCGCGCCGGTTCTCCTCGATCTCCTCCTCGGTGGCCAGCTCGGCACCGCGAGTGATCAGTTTGAGCCAGGGCTGGTGCTCCTCCGGGATGAACGGCAGCCCCGGCGGGGCGGTGCTGGTCGCGCCGGCGGCGAAGTACTGCTTCACCAGCCGGTCTTCCAGCGACTGGTAGGACATCACCACGATCCGGCCGCCGACCGCGAGGACGTCCAGCGCCCCGGGGATCGCCCGGTCCAGGACCTCCAGCTCGCCGTTGACCTCGATCCGCAGTGCCTGGAACGTCCGCTTGGCCGGGTTCCCGCCGGTCCGACGGGTCGCGGCCGGGATGGCGTTGCGCACCAACTCGACCAGACGCGCGCTGTTGGTGAACGGTTCCTTCTCCCGCTCCCGCAGGATCACCGAGGCGATCTTCCCGGCGAACCGCTCCTCGCCGTACACCTTGAGGATCCGGGCCAGGTCGCCGTGGCTGTAGGTGTTCAGCACCTCCGCCGCGCTGATCCCCCGGGTCTGGTCCATCCGCATGTCCAGCGGCGCGTCCTGCGCGTACGCGAAGCCGCGCTCCGCCTCGTCCAGCTGCATCGAGGAGACGCCGAGGTCGAACAGGACGCCGTCCACCTTCTCGATGCCCAGGCGCTCCAGCACCTCGGGGATCTCGTCGTAGACGGCGTGCACCAGGGTGGCCCGGTCGCCGAACGGGGCCAGCCGCTCGCCGGAGAGCTTCAGCGCCTGCGGGTCGCGGTCCACCGCGATCAGCCGCACCTGCGGGAACTGGGTCAGCAGCGCCTCGCTGTGCCCGCCGAGACCGAGGGTGGCGTCCACCACGACGGCACCGGGGCGCGAGATCGCGGGGGCCAGCGCGTCCATGCACCGCTGGAGCATCACCGGAACGTGCTTGGGGCCCGGTTCGTTGGTGGTCATGCGCGGTGGCGCCCTTCCTCGGTGCGGAGCAGCCCGACGTCCGGGAGCTGCGACCATTCTCGCCCACCGCGCCCCGGCACGACGAAGCGGCCCGTGGTCCCCGCCCGCTCAAGGGGAAGGTCGTGACCGCCCGGCGCCGGGGAAGGTGCGTCAGGTGGGCACGGAGCGGGTGGAGGCCACGGACCGCGTCGACCGGGCCGCACCGGCCGGGAAGGCCCCGTTGACGGGCCCCGGCGGGTGTGCTCCACTGCGCCGCAAACTCTATCGCGCGGGCCCTGCCCGTCAATGGTCCGCTCCGGCGCACCACCCGGGCGGCGGTACGGATCACCGCAGGTCGCGGCCGTCGGGGCGGCCCGTCGACGGTACGGATCGGGGGCCTTCGGCGGCGGGCGCGCGCCCCCTGCCCACCACGCGTGCGGGCCACTGCGGGACCAGCCCGGACAAACCTTCCCGTTGTGGCTATGCACTCGATCACAGCGCCCTGTTCTGTAGCTCCTCGCCCCACCGCGCGGGCCCGATCGGCACTAACGTCGCCACCATGACAGTGACACCCGACCGGCCCTCGCCGAACGCCGCTGCCGCCCCTGCCAGACCCACCGTCATCGACCGCTTCGTCACGGCCAACCGCACCTACGCGGTGACCTTCCAGGACGGCGGCATGGACGCCCGCCCGGTGCAGAAGATCGCCGTGGTGGCCTGCATGGACGCCCGCCTGGACCTGTTCGCGGCGCTCGGCCTCGAACTCGGCGACGCGCACGTCATCCGCAACGCCGGCGGCGTCGTCACCGACGACACCATCCGGTCCCTGACCATCAGCCAGCGCGCCCTCGGCACCCGCTCGATCGCGCTGATCCACCACACCGGCTGCGGCCTGCTCGGGCTCACCGAGGACTTCCGCCGCGAGCTGGAGCTGGAGGTCGGCCAGCGCCCGCAGTGGGCGGTGGAGGCCTTCGTCGACCTGGACGGCGACGTCCGCCAGTCCATGCAGCGCGTCCGCACCTCTCCGTTCCTGCTGCACACCGACGACGTCCGCGGCTTCGTCTTCGACGTCCACACCGGACTGCTGCGCGAGATCGACTGAGCGACCGACCCGGCCCCGCCGAGCCGTCGGGGCCCGAGTGCCCGGAGGCGGTCCGGCGCGTCCCGGCCGTCCGGGCACTCGGGTACCGCCGCATGGTGACTTCCGGCCATCGCGCAGGGGAGAATGCGCCTGCCGGTCGGACCCCGAACCACCTGGGGCGGCCAGGCCGCGGGCCGCCTTCCCGGCGCCGGATCCTCCTTCGGAACCGCCCCCGGGACGGCCGCGTCAAGCATGGGGTGGGGCCCGGCCTCGGGACGGGGCGGGCACAGGGTGCCAGGGAGCGTAAACGGGTGACGAGCTACAACGACCAGGCCGGACTCGGCAGTCCTGCGAGGGGCGGGCAGCAGAGGGCGAACGGGTACCAGCAGGTAGGGCTTCCCGAGCTCGCCGCGGTCGTCGACCGTGTCCGTGCCAACGTCGAGAGCGTGATCGAGGGCAAGCCGGAGGCCGTACGGATCGCCCTGACCGTCCTGCTCGCCGAGGGCCACCTGCTGCTGGAGGACGTGCCCGGCGTCGGCAAGACCATGCTGGCCAAGGCGCTCGCGCGCTCGCTCGACTGCACCGTGCGCCGCATCCAGTTCACGCCCGACCTGCTGCCCTCGGACGTCACCGGCACCAACATCTACGACCAGCAGCGGCACGACTTCGAGTTCCGCCCGGGCGCGATCTTCGCCCAGATCGTGGTCGGCGACGAGATCAACCGCGCCTCGCCCAAGACCCAGTCCGCACTGCTGGAGTCGATGGAGGAGCGCCAGGTCACCATCGACGGCACCAGCTACGAGCTGCCCTCGCCGTTCATGGTCGTGGCCACCCAGAACCCGGTCGAGATGGAGGGCACCTACGCGCTGCCGGAGGCCCAGCGCGACCGCTTCATGGCCCGGATCTCGATCGGCTACCCCAGCCCCGAGGCCGAGCTCGCGATGCTGGACGTGCACGCCGGCGCCAGTCCCCTGGAGGACCTCCAGCCGGTCGCGCACGCCTCCGACATCCTCAAGCTGATCGACCTGGTCCGCAGCGTGCACATCGCCGACCCGGTCCGCCGCTACGCCGTCGACCTGGTCGGCGCCACCCGCACCAGCCCCGAGCTGCGCCTGGGCGCCTCGCCGCGCGCGACCCTGCACCTGGTCCGGGCCGCCCGCGCCGCCGCCGCGCTGGACGGGCGCGACTACGTCACCCCGGACGACATCCAGCGCCTCGCCGTCCCGGTCCTGGCGCACCGTCTGATGGCGACCGCCGAGAGCCAGCTCAGCCGCCGCACCTCCGAGCAGATCGTGGCCGACCTGGTCGCCCGGCTGCCGCTGCCTCGCCCGCAGGGCGGCCCGGCCGTCCGGAGGGGCTGAGGTGACCCAGTCCGACTCCGCATCAGGACTGCGGGCCGGGTTCCGCGGTCTCACCACCCGGGGGCGTTCCTTCCTCGCCGCCGGGGTCACCGCGGTGGTCTGTTCCTACCTGCTCGACCAGGACGCCCTGCGGCGCGTCGGCGTCCTGCTCGCCGCGCTGCCGCTGGTCGCCGTCGTGGTGGTCGCGAACACCCGCTACCGGGTGGCCAGCGGACGCCGGCTCAGCCCGCGCCGGGCGATCGCCGGCCAGGAGGCCCGGGTCCACCTGCGGGTCGACAACGTCTCCCGGGTGCCCACCGGGGTGCTGCTGCTGGAGGACAAGGTCCCGTACGTGCTCGGGCCGCGCCCGCGGTTCGTGCTGGACCGGGTCGAGCCGCGCGGCAACCGCGAGGTCTCCTACCGGGTCCGCTCCGACCTGCGCGGCCGCTACCCGCTCGGGCCGCTCCAGCTGCGGCTGTCCGACCCGTTCGGGATGTGCGAGGTGACCCGAGCCTTCACGGCCTCCGACGTCCTCACCGTCGTCCCCCAGGTCCAGGCGCTGCCCTCCGTACGGCTCAGCGGCGAGTGGATCGGCCAGGGCGAGAGCCACAGCCACACCCTGGCGCTGGCCGGCGACGACGACGTGATCCTGCGCGAGTACCGCCCCGGCGACGACCTGCGCCGGGTGCACTGGCGCTCCACCGCCCGGTACGGCGAGCTGATGATGCGCCGCGAGGAGCAGCCGCAGCAGGCCCGGGCCACCATCGTGCTGGACACCCGGGAGATCGCCCACCGGGGCAGCGGCCCCGCCTCCTCCTTCGAGTGGGCGGTCAGCTGCGCCGCCTCCGTCGCCGTGCACCTGCTGGAGCGCGGCTACCGGACCCGGATGCTCACCGACACCGGGCAGTCCGTACCCGGGCCGGGCGCGGGCGGCAACCAGAGCAACGCCGAGACCTCCGGGCTGATCCTGGACGCCCTCGCCGTCGCCGACCTGTCCGACGGCGGCACCCTCTCCCGCGCCGAGGACCCGCTGCGCACCGGCGGCGAGGGCCTGCTGGTCGCCGTCCTCGGCGAGCTGGACGACACCCAGGCCACCCGGCTCGGCCGGCTGCGCAGCCGCACCGGCGGGGCGATCGCCTTCCTGCTGGACACCGGCACCTGGGCCGGCCTGCGGATGCTCGCCCCGGACACCGGCGGCGACGAGTTCCAGGCCCGGGTCCGGCAGCTGCGCGAGGCCGGCTGGACGGTGATCCCGGTGCGCGCCGGGGACTCCGTACCGGACCTGTGGCGGGCCGCCGACGGCAGCAGGACGACCGCCCCCTACCGAGAAGAGGCCGGCGCGTGACCACCCGGGCCAAACTGACCGTGTACTCGGCGCTGGCCACCGCCCTGGCCTCGCTGTGCCTGAGGCCGCTGCTCACCACCGACAACTGGCTCGCCCACGCCCTCCTGGTGATCACCGTGATCGCCGCGGTCGGCGCGGGCCTGCGCCGCTCCCCGGTGTACCGCTGGACGGTGCCGGTGGGGCAGCTGCTGGTGCTGCTCCTGCTGATGCTGCTCGGCTTCGCCGGCGCCGGCGGGGTGCTGCCCGGGCCGTCCACGATGCGGGTCCTGGACCAGGTCTTCTCCTCCGGTCTGGACGACATACAGCAGTACGCCATCCCGGCTCCGCCCACCGCCGGGCTGCGGCTGATCCTGGTCTCGGCGGTCGGTCTGATCGCCGTCGCGGTGGACACCGTCGCGGTGACCTACCGGCGCTCGGCGCTGGCCGGGCTGCCGCTGCTGGCGCTGTACTCGGTCGGCAACGGCCTGGCCGAGGAGCACGGCAGCTGGGTCTGGTTCGCCGTCGCCGCGGCCGGCTACCTGCTGCTGCTGTTCGCCGAGGGCCAGGACCGGGTCTCCCGCTGGGGCCGCGTGTTCTACGGCGGCGCCCGCGGCTCCGTGGAGTCCGGCCGGGTCAACCCGGGCGGGCGGCAGGTCGGCGTGCTGGCCCTGACGGTGGCACTGCTGCTGCCGGTGGCCCTGCCGAACTGGAGCTTCGGGCTGCTGCACTCCGGCTCCGGCGGATCGAACGGCAAGGGCGTCGGCGGGAGCCTGTCGACCAGTCTCGACCCGCTGGTCAGCCTGGAGGCCGCGATCTCCAAGCCCACCGACGCGGAGCTGCTCACCTACACCCTGGACAGTCCGCTGGCCGACCAGATCTACCTGCGGACCGGCTCGCTCGACCAGTTCGACGGCACCAACTGGAAGCTCGGCAGCACCACGGTCAACGACCTCCCGGCGACGCTGCCCTCGCCCGAGGGCCTGCGCAACGCCCAGGTCCCCCGGATCGAGGGCGACTTCCAGGTCAGCGACCGGCTGGAGGGGAGCTGGCTGCCGATGCCCTACCCGGCCGCGTCCGTCCAGGTCCCCGACCGCGGCGACTGGAAACTCGACCCGCTGACCCGCACCGTCCTGCCGGCCAACGACAAGGCGATCCGCGGCCTGCGCTACCACGTCAGCTCCCTGGACCTGCGGCCCACCGCCAACGAGCTGCGCCTCGCGTCCGCCGCGCCGCAGGACATCAGGGAGCACTACACCACCGTCCCGTCCGACCTGCCGTCGGTGGTCGCCGAGCAGGCCAAGGCCGTCACCGCCGGCGCGCAGAACGACTACGACCGGGCGACGGCGCTGGTCAACTGGTTCACCGGGCCGGGCTTCAAGTACGACACCACGGTCAACGGCGGCACCGGCAGCAACGCCATCGCCGTCTTCCTGCGCGACCGCCGGGGCTTCTGCGTGCACTTCGCCTCCACCATGGCCGCGATGGCCCGGGTGCTGAAGATCCCGGCCCGGGTGGCCGTGGGCTTCACCCCCGGCGACAGCAAGGGCGGCAACGTCTACTCGGTGACCGGCCGGATGTACCACGCCTGGCCCGAGCTGTACTTCGCGGGCTACGGCTGGCTGCGCTTCGAGCCGACCCCGAGCCGCGGCGTCCCGACCCGCTACACCGAGGCGTCCGGCGCACCGACCACCGCGCCGACCCAGCAGGCCACCGCCGCCCCGCAGACCGCCCCGGCCGCCCCGGCGCCGACCTCCGGCTCGGACTGCACCGCCAAGCAGCGCCAGCTGGGCGAGTGCGGCACCGACGGCAAGGCCGTCACCAAGGCCGCCGACGAGTCCTGGCTGCTCTCCGGCCAGGTGCTCGGCACCCTGGCCGCGGTGCTCGCACTGATCGCACTGCTGCTCGCCCCGATGGTCTGGCGCGCCGCCGTGCGCCGCCGCCGGCTGGGCGGCGGCGGACGGCGCGGGCCCGGCGGGAGCGGACCGGCGGAGCTGACCGACGCCCAGGTGCTGGCCGCCTGGGACGAGCTGATCGACTCCGCCTGGGACCTCGGAATTCCCCCGGACGAGTCACGCACCCCGCGTTCGGCGGCCCGCCGGATCACCGAGAAGGCCCAACTGGACGCCGACTCGGCGGCGGCCACCGGCCGGCTGGCGCTGGCCACCGAGCGGGTGCTCTACGCCCCGCCCGGGCAGCTCACCGCGGAGCCGCTGGCCGCCGACGTCCACACCGTCCGGCGCGGGCTGCTGGCGAGCGCCGGACGGGCCGGGCGGACCAGGGCTCTGCTGCTGCCGCCGTCCTCGGCCCAGCTGTGGTGGCGGATCTCCGACGCGGTGCGGGCGGCCCGGGCGGTGGTCGGCACCCGGCTCGGCCGGGTGGTCGAGACGGTCTCCGCGCCGGTGCGGCGGATCCTCGGCCGGCGCAAGCGGTCCACACCGGAATCCTGATCCGGAATCCTGATCCGGACACGAGCCGGGGGGGGGCGGGGGGGGGCGGGCCGCCCCCGCCGGGGGGGGGTCGGGCCCGCGGCTCCGATAGCGCCGGGGGGGGCGGCCCCGCGGCGCGGGCCGCGCGGGGC